>JBBSSJ010000025.1:0-27033 GCA_038242095.1 Cytophagales bacterium | reverse complement strand
TTTGCCCGATGAGATTTTCTCCTGAAATATCTGCTGGCATTTCGCCAGCTTCAACTCGTCAATCTGCATATCCAGTACCTGGTCCTGGGTCGAGACGCTTGCGTATCCTATTTTCATTCTTTAACGGTCTTGTAATCTCACGCTATCCCGATTTCAGGCCGATCAAATCAGTAAAGGATCTTGATGTCATCCAGCAAGCGGCATGAATCTCCCACACTTTTTGATGCACTCCACCATTGGCGTGATGGCCACCATGGCCCAGCACGACCGGGCTGACGTACCACCGGGCTGGCGTACCAAGCGGGAGGTGGATCTCAGACAGGACCAAGCGGGCGCTGGCTGAGTTGATAAAACAGGGGGTGGTGCTTGGCACCCCAGCGAATCTGACACTGGAAGCCATCGGGAAGGGGAGGGAGGTGCGGCGGCAAAACGCCCGCGAGGATGAGAACAATATCCGGGCGGTGGCCCTAACTAAGTCCATGCGGGTTCCCGGTCAATCTGGACGGCCATTGCATTGAATGATTACGGGTTTAGAATCGGGAGAGGTAAGGAGTTCAGGCCCATGCAGGTCCAGCGCGTGGTGGCGCTTTTGAAATGACAAGCTCCAATTGAGTTGCTGGCGATTCTTCTGACCCCAACCTGTCAACTTACATCAGTAGCATACGATTCTGGGAATTGTGCAATTTTTTGGCCGTTTCAACGATTCCCACGAAATTTGGATTTTTCCATGTTTATCATGCGCCCGTTCACATTTAGTTGTTTTTGTAACAGTGTAAGCCGGTTATCCTCAAATTAACCCTTTCGTAAAATTTTGAGTGTGTACTATGCAATACATGGTACATTGCAGTGCATAATAAGACACATCGTAATTAAACCGTCATATGAGATCTGCTTCTCTCTTACTACTGATTGTACTAATTTTGTTTACTACCCGTTCATTGTCACCAACAATAAAAAAGTGCAATCTCAACAGCACGATTAATTGTTGGTAAAGTGAAAAACAAATATAGAAAGTATAATAAACCATTCGTACTATTAAGGAGGTAGCAGTAATCTTAAGACCTGACACTTATAACAAGAAAATAGAAATGAAACTAATAATAACGTTTTTATCCATAATCTTATTTTCAAATACATTAGTCTTTTCGCAGACTTCTGAGAGGAAATTTGTATCCATAAACAATAAACAAACAGCATATAAGACTTTTGGACTTGAAAACAGAAAAGATAATGAGCCAGTTGTAGTTTTTGAAGCAGGACTTGGTTCGGGTGGTGGAAGCTATGGAAGTTTATTTTCATTCATTCAAAAAAGGTTTTCAGGTATAGTTTATGATAGAAACGGAATTGGAGAATCTGAAATTGACACTTGTATAAAAACTGATGTAGACGTAATAAAAAGGCTTCAAGATTTATTGACAACATTAAAAATAAAGCCGCCTTATCTTTTGGTAGGGCATTCCATCGGTGGACCGTTTATTCGTTTATATTCCTCGATGTATCCGGATGATGTATGTGGTTTATTTTTTATAGACCCGACAGATTTTATGTTAACAAAATACGAGGACAAAAAAGTAAAAATAAATACATCTAGCGCAACAGGATATAGAGAATTATTTATAAAAAACTTTGATTTGATATTAAAAGATACTTCAATATCAAATGGCTTTAGAAATGAAGTTAAAAGAGAAAGGAATGAAAGTTCGCCAGTCTTTTTCAAAAGATACACCTCTTTGCAACCGCTTAAAGATATTCCCGTAACAGTAATGATTTCCTATAATAAGCATATAGAACATTATGAAACAGAAATGAATGAAAATTTAAAATTGGGCATCAATCTAATCCCTTGGTGGAAAGAATTAGATCAATTAAGAATTGACCACTATGCGGAAATGATAAAGAATAATCAAGCTAGTCGACTTATCCTATTGCCCCGCTATAGCCACGGAATTCATCAGCAAGACCCAAAAATTGTAGCGGAAGCTTTGATTGACGCTTATGAAAATTGTCGATCTTCAATAAATAAAAAGTAAAAACTACCACTAACATCGGTTTGGCGATTTGGCGGATTCAGTGCTAAAATCAAATTCAGCTTTTCAATTGAATTTTAGTGCAAAATCGAAGTTTTATCCTTCGATTTTCACCACATCGCCAAGCCGAGAAACGTTAAACGAAGTGTACCTAAACTTCGCTGGTAAAAGTAAAAACCATATAATCCTATCAATCAGGGCCAATCAATAAATGAACCATATAAACGCTTTATTCTCTAAGAAGTACAATGCCTGACCACTGCAATCAATAGCTAGGCATTGTACTTCTTGGAATTTACCCCTTCAGGCGGTTATATATCTTTTCTGGAAAGAATTCCATAACATAAAATCACTTATAAAACAGAAAAGCCAGCTTGCTGCTGGCTTTTCTGTTATCATCAAAAACGCATTTTTTGTTAACGCTACTTACTCGCTACAAAGGGGGCTTGCTGAATGTAACGCCGGTCATTGAGTTGACCAATTAGAAAGTTTGCCAAGTCAACGGCTGTAATGTGTTGGCCTGGCAAGTAATCTAAATTGATATCAACGTCTCCCGTCGCTGGATCCTGAGTGATGAAAGGTACTCGTACGTAAGTCCAGTCCAGAACGCTCTCAGAGAGCAATTTAAATTCAAGTCGTCGATCATTCATGAATAATGAATAGTGCTGCTGCATGTAATCGGCTGCTTCCTGAGTCCTAGCGTCTAACTGTTCGCGGCCAGTCACAAAAAGGCTTGTCACGACTACGCAGCGACTGACTCCAAGCTCCTCCATGATGGCTACAAAGTTTTGGGTTGCAGCACCCATCATGGGTTTAGTCTCTCCCTTGGTATGACCAAGAGTACTTAGCAAGGCACTACTTCCTTGCAGTAACCCACGAACGCAATCAATATCACGAACATCACCTTGAATGACTTCTAACCGCTCACTAGACATGTTGAGTTCTTGGGGATGGCGTAAAAGGAGACGGACAGGGTAACCCGCTGCAAGGGTCTGCTCAACCAAAGAGCGTCCAGATTTACCGGTACCGCCCAAAATTGCAATTGTTGAATCTTTGGTAATTATCATACTACTAACATGATTTTGACTGCCAGTTAAAACTGTGCACCGAACAATCAAGTGAATTGCCTACAAGAGAGTCAGGACGTCACAAGCAGGCTTGTACGTCCCTTACCATGGCAACAAAATAGGAGTGAGAACCAAACTTCCCAGACAGAGAAAGTTGGTGGGAACGTTTACATTTGGGACAATAGATGTCCTACCTTTTGGGAAAAGGGAGTAAACGTAGGGTAATATGTTAGCAGACTTTAATGAGTCAAAATTAGTTAAATATTTTGGATATTTCCCTTCTTGCTCAGGCAACAGCAGGCTTACCTAATCTTTCTTATTTCCCTTAACATAAAAACGGTTATACCACCAATCTTGGAATTGTACAAAATTACAACGAGTTGAAAATTTAAAAAGAAAGCCTATAGAAAGGGATCACAAAAGAACTCGTTTGAAGTTGTTCCATCTTTCCATCTACAGGGAGGAACTTGTCTCATAGGCCGAAAATAGCCGGAACGGTGTTGTTTTACAGACTTTCTGTGTTGCTTATACGTTTGTAAAATAAAGTTTAACTATCGCTTTCATCGACCGAAAAAAGAAACGGAGTCATTGGAAAAACAGATATTTAAACCTTTTTGATATAGTAAATAATTGCCAAAGTACTTTTAGTTCCAATTTCTGTCTCAGACACATTTTCATAAGGTATCACATCCAGATTTGTTCTTATTTCAATGATTTCATACGTTTCGTTTTCAAATTTAAATTTTGACCCCACGTTTAAAAATTTTCTGGGTGGATACTCCATCCATTCTTCAAACTCAAAATACTGGATTTGGCTACAATCTGAGATCTTGTGAAGTATTGTGTCTTCATTAAACCTAAACCAAAGGGATACTGATATATCTCTCATAATTTTAGAAGATATATTATAGGGTTTAACGGCTCGAACTAAATTATACTGGTTGCAAAGTTTTGCCTTTGTCTGGCAACGGCCAAAAATGCTTGATGTCTGATTTGTTGATCTTCTTTTCTGCCTTCCACAGTTCGTAATCGACCTGCAATTTTAACCAGAAATCAGCCCGTGAGCCGAACGCTTCCGCTAGGCGTATAGCCATTTCAGGGCTGATTCCTTGGTGTTCATTTAGGATATTGGACAGGGTTTTAGGGGTCACGCCCAAGCCCTCGGCAATTTCCCGGTTTGTGATCGCCTGTCCTGTTTCTTCGCGTAAGCCCTCAACAATATCCCGTATCATCGAGCCGGGATGGGGGGGGCGCATACCTCTTTTAATCATGGATTCCTCCTGTTAATGATAGTCCAAATAGTCAACGTCATAGGCGTTACCGTCCTCAAAACGGAATATGATCCGCCAGTTTCCATTCACCTTGACCGCCCAAAATCCTTTATATTTCCCGGTCAAAGGGTGCAATGCCCAACCGACAACATTCAGATCATCAATTGTTTCGGCTTCATCCAGTCGGTATAAAATCCGCCGTATCTTCTCAACATGATGCGCTTGCAGTTTTGACGGATTATCATCCTCAAAAAAAAGCCTTAACCCTTTATGTTGGAAGCTCTGTATCATAAACGCAATGATAACACATAACGTTACGTGTTACAAGATTTTTTTCTCGCAGGCCAGCAAATCCATTCTGAAGGGTGGCCTTTCAAGAGAATTGATCTGCATTCCGAATCACTTTGCCGAAACGGCTCAGTTGCTTCGAACATAGACAGTTATACCATTCAGATGTTAGGTATCTCTAAATGTGCTAGCTTTCTCCAAAAAGGGAATAAGTCAAAGATTGCCCCAAATATTTTTTTCAGGTATAGACCACCCTTTGAGTTGCGAGGGAAAGATTATCTTCTCCTTTTTCCTTCCCTTCTAGCTTGTTTGCCTGCTCCGTAAGCGCCTTGGCATCTTCGACGGCTTCCCGTGCCATTTCCCGCTTCTCGTCCGCTTCCTCCTGCGCCAGTATCCACTTTGTAAGTTTGGGCGCATCTTTGCTGATGACCGCCTCCATATAAGCAAATAGCTCGGGGTCGGCCTGCCGAACATAGCGCACCCGCCAATCTGCCTTGTAGTAAGACGTTTCAAAATAGTCGCGGTCTTTTTTTAAATCTAGGGCATACCACCCTAGGCCCGCTAGTGCAAGTACCATCACCGCGTAAGAGTAGCCCCCAAACTTGACGTAACGGCTCAGGCGGTATTCCGTTTTGTATTGTATGGTCTGCTCGATGGAGTGAAGCTGGCTCATGATCCCGGTCAAATTTACCGCTCCGGCCTGCTGGCCTGATTGCTTCACGGCCTGGGTGAGCCTTTCGATCTCTGCCCGGTGACCTTGACTACTCAAAGGTACAATTTTCTCCACGGCTCTCGCACAAGCAGTCTCCCAAAAATTCCTAAGCGTTCAGGCAAACTTCAGGTCACGGAAAGTCCATGAATAGTCTCCCATTCATAAGTATGCTTTGCTTGGCAGCGAGTAAAGTCAATAAGCCATTTGTGCATTGAGAACTGTGATTTTACAAACCTAGGACGTCGGTCCTAGGGATGTCTTTTCATCTTTTCTTCTAGTGGAACTTCTCCCGCAGGGCATTATTAAGTTCCTGCCCCCAACTATTGGAACTTGCGAGAGTACGGGGCCGCCCTTTTTTATGGGATAGTAAAATTTTGGGAATTGGCACCTTACTGAATGTAAACAGGGCGGGCTACCCTAAGGCGGCCGAAGCGGTACCATGCGGTTTTCCAGGGAGACGCGTCATGGCGGGTGCCGCGCGGGGCATCGGCCGGCAAGGATTACCACCCTGCACAAGTAGAACAGCGCGTTGGACACTTTTTGCAAGTGGTGAGGCTCCGGTGCCCGGTTGCGTTTCTGTCGGCCGGCAATCGGCCCCTGGATAACTTGCCCCAAGGCGTGCTGCCCCCTGAGACTCGGTGAGGATTTGGATACAAGGGTGCGGGACTGCCCGGGCTGTACTTTGTTCTACAAACTTACTGGCTCCTTACTTTTTATGAGATTCAATTTTTAAGGAGGCCCTGAGTTATTTTACAACATTCTTAAAGGAATACTATCGACCGATTCCCAATAATCATTCCCTGGTATGGATTCAAGAAGAGAGTTTCTTAAAAAGGCGGCCTTATTGTCCGGGGGTGTCGGGTTGGGGGTATTTCTGCCCGAATCGATCCAGAAGGCAATGGCCATTAATCCGGCGGCCAACTCCTCCTATCTGGACGCGGAGCATGTGGTGATTCTGATGCAGGAGAACCGGTCCTTCGACCATGCCTTTGGGAAGTTGCAGGGGGTTCGCGGCTTCAACGACCCGCGGGCGATCTCCCTGCCCAACCAAAATAAGGTCTGGCTGCAGACCGACAACAAAGGGGACACCTATGCCCCCTTTCACCTGGACATCCGGGAGACAAAGGCCACCTGGATGCACGATCTGCCCCACTCCCGCGAGTCCCAGGTCGATGCCTACAACGGGGGGAAACATGACAAGTGGCTGACCTCGAAGCGATCCGCTCACCAGGAGTACGCGGACATGCCGCTGACCCTTGGCCATTACGACCGGCAGGACCTTCCTTTCTATTACGCCCTGGCTGATGCCTTTACCATTTGCGATCAGAATTTCTCCTCTTCCATGACGCCGACCCATCCCAACCGCTACTATCTGTGGTCGGGCACCATCAGGGAAGAGCCCACCCTGGACTCGCTGGCGGTGGTGCGCAACAGCTATTTCTCGTATAACAAGCCGGTCCGCTGGAAAACCTTCCCCGAAAGACTGCAAGAGGCGGGGGTTTCCTGGGCCTTTTACCAGAATGAGGTGAGCGCCGTCATGCAGTTCAATGCATCCGTGGGCTCCTGGTTGGGGAATTTCGGATGCAACCCCCTGGAAAGGTACGCGCAGTACCAGGTCAAATTCTCAAAGCAATACCTTCATTTCGTTCGACTTGAAATCGAGCAGTTGAAAAAACAACTGGCTGAATCACAGAAGCAGCAGGAAATTGCAACGGGTGAGCAGCAGGAGAAGCAAGCCAGAATCATTGCGGGAAAACGGGCGATGCTCGAAAAATATGAGGCCGAACTTGTGCACTATGACGCCGGGAATTTTAAAAAGCTGTCCGCCATCGAGCAGGGTATCCATAATCGTGCCTTTATGACCAACGTCAATGATCCCGATTATCTCGAACTAAGTCACATTTCCTATCAAAACGGAACCCGACAACACCGGGTTGCTGTGCCAAAAAGCGATATTTTCTACCAGTTCCGGAAAGATGTGGATGAAGGAAAGCTGCCCGCCGTCTCCTACCTGACTGCGCCCCAGAATTTTTCGGATCACCCGTCCGCCCCCTGGTATGGGGCCTGGTTCGTGTCCGAGGTGCTGGACATTCTGACTAAGGATCCGGAGGTATGGAAAAAGACCATTTTCATCCTGTGCTACGACGAAAACGATGGGTACTATGATCATATCCCGCCGTTCTCCATACCGAACCCCCTGAAGGAAAACACGGGAAAGGTCTCGGATGGCATCGATATCGGGGCGGAATACGTGACCCTTGAACAGGATCTGTCCCAGGTACCCAAGGCCAATGCCCGGGAAGGGGCGATAGGGCTTGGTTTCAGGGTGCCGCTGATCGTTGCCTCCCCCTGGTCACGGGGAGGGAAGGTGAACTCCCAGGTGTTTGACCATACGTCCATCATTCAGTTTTTAGAAGAATTTGCGAGTCACAAAGCCCGAAAGACGATTAAGGAAACCAACATCACCGAATGGCGAAGGGCCATTTGTGGCAACATCAGTTCGGTATTTCAACCTTATGATCCTGCTGTCTACAAAAAACCAAAAGGGGTGAACCGGGACGAGCATGTGACAGCCATTCACAAGGCCCAATTCAAGGAGGCTCCCGCCAATTTCAAGGCACTTTCTCCCGGCGACATTGCGGAGGTCAACAGGGATCCGGCCACTTCGTCAGCTCTTCCCCGGCAGGAGCCGGGTACCCGCCCGTCCTGCGCCATACCGTATGAGCTGTACGTGGAGGGTGAACTGGCGGAAGACCGGCGAACGTTCCGAATCAGCCTGCGTGCCGCTAACCAGGTATTTGGCAAGAAAGCGGCCGGTTCGCCCTTCCTTATCTACGCCATGAATCCCTATCAGAACGAAGTCTTGAAAGTATGGAATTACGCGGTGCGCGCGGGCGATACGCTGGAAGACAGTTGGAAGCTGGCCGATTTTGAAGGCGGCAAATACCACCTCAGGGTGTACGGGCCCAATGGATTTTTCAGGGAGTTCGCCGGCGATGGAAAGGAATTGAACGTTCATCCGGCCATTAGCTATGTTTTGGATAAAACAGGCAGGCCCACGGGCGATTTGCAGGTTGAGATTCACAATCGGGAGGACGCTGCGCAAAGGGCGCACATTATCGACAACGCGTACCAGCAGAAACAAACGGAAATTAAGGTGGCTGCCAATGGATCGGCGCGAATGACGGTTGGGCTTTCCCAAAATCACGGCTGGTATGATTTCAATGTAAAGATCGGGCAAACTGAAACGCTCATGCGTTTTGCCGGCCATGTGGAAACGGGCGACTCGAGTGTGACAGATCCCTACATGGGCAAAGTTTAAAAAAAATTCTTCCGGACGATTTCGCTGAATGGCGGTAACAAGCAAATAATTAGGCCAGGTAGTCACGATTGAATGAGTGAGATAGTCTCGTTAGTAGGTAGTTGTGTTTCACAGCCCCGGCTTCATGGCCGCGTTGTGGCGCACGGCCTGCTGCACGCGGGTGGAGCTGTCGATCATCGTGCAGGTGCGGTGTTTGGCCTGCTGCATGATTTGCGAGTCGTGGGCGCCGTCGAGCCTAGCGATCGTCACGGAGGCGGCCTGCAGCGGGTGGGTCGAGTACTCCCGAGCCAGATACGCCCTGGTGGTGTAGGAAAATATAGGTAGCCGATCGTTTTCACTAGCTTGAAACGGTTGGCTACTTTACTACCTTGAAACCTAAACCAACCATGATGCGATTTACCATATCTTCCTTTCGCCCTTGTACCCTCGTGCTGATGACGGCGGTATTTTTTGCCTGCCGCACCACACCCCAGGCCGGGAATGGAAATACCCCAGTCAGCCAAAAACCTACTAGCAACCGGCCCAATATCCTCTTTGTGATTTCCGACGACCAGTCCTACCCCCACGCCTCGGCCTATGGCTACAAAGCTGTCAGTACCCCCGCCTTCGATCGCGTGGCGCGGGAGGGAATCCTGCTGACCAATGCCTTCGTGGCTTCTCCCGGATGCAGCCCTTCGCGGGCCGCCCTGCTCTCGGGCCTGAACTGCTGGCAAACCCGCGAAGCCGGTACACACGCCAGTATATTCCCTGCCGATCTACCAACCTACACCGAAGTCCTCGAAAAAGCGGGCTACCACGTGGGCATGACCGGCAAGGGTTGGGGCCCGGGCAAAGTGGTGGGTCGCGAGCACAACCCCGCTGGCAAGGCCTACGCCGCCCGCAAAATGGAAGCCCCCAAGAATATCAGCGACAACGACTATGCAGCCAATTTTCAGGATTTTATAGCTCAGAAAGCCGACGGGCAGCCCTTCTGCTTCTGGTTCGGGGCTCAGGAGCCCCACCGCCGCTACCCTACCGGCATCGGTGTGAAGAGTGGGATGAAAATTGCCGATGTGGAGGTTCCTGACTTCCTACCCAACGATCCTGAAATAAAAACCGACATGCTGGACTATCTCTATGAAATCCAGTGGTTCGACAGCCACCTCGACCGCATGATCAAGTTGCTGGAAGAAAAGGGCGAACTGGACAATACGCTGATCGTGGTTACCTCCGATAACGGCATGCCCTTCCCAAGGGCCAAGGCCAATGTCTACGAGTATGGTTTTCACGTGCCGATGGCTATCCGCTGGGGCAACAAGATCAAGGGAGGCCGCACCGTGGACGATCTGATCAGCACGGTCGATCTGGCCCCCACCTTTCTGGAAGCGGCGGGGATCAAAAGTCACCCCATGCAGCTGGAAGGCCGTAGCCTGATGGCCATTTTCACGAGTAGCAAAAGCGGGTTGTTGGATAAAGAACGGCAGGCCGTATATGCCTCACGCGAGCGTCACTCCTCGTCCCGCTGGAACAATCTGGGCTACCCGCAGCGTGCCATGCGCACGCCCGACTACCTCTACATCTGGAATATCCAGTCCGGCCGCTGGCCGGCGGGTGATCCGCAGAAGTATGAGGAAGACGGTACCTTGGGTCCCATGCATGACGCCTACCATGATATCGACGATTTCAAGGAGTCACCCCTTATCACACGTCGCGAAGAGGCGGGTATAATCCGGTACTTTCACCTGGCCGTAGACAAGCGCCCCGAAGTCGAACTATACGACATCCGCAAAGACCCCTACTGTCTTCAAAACCTGACTGATGTACCTGCTTTCCGGGTTACCAGGGAAAAGCTAGGTAGGCAGTTGAAGGCTTATCTCACCAAAACCAAAGATCCCCGCATGGAGCCAAACGGGGAAGAAACCTACGAATCGTACATCCGGTACAGCCCTATTAGAAAGTACCCTAAGCCCGAGAAGTGACCGACCTACTTCCTCGATATCTTTTAACCTAAATGCCCCCGGCGTGACTTGATCCGGGAGAGTACAGGGCGGGCCTTAAGGAGGTTAGGGCTGGAAGGGCGGCGGGAGACGGGGGCTGTCCGCTGACGTCCAGAAAAAGGCTGTGCTGGCCGAAGTGCATTATAAAGAGGGCAAGCTGGGAGTCAATGAAATTGCCCAAACGGTCGGAGTCTCCAAAATGACGCTGCATATGTATCTTCGTCTGCGGGGGTAAGCATAGGCAGTACGCTAGAGAAGCACTTGACTGATGAGAATTAATTCCAGGCTGCACGCGCTCGTGTGGAAAATTTTACCATTGAGTAGTCAATCCCAAAAATCTGAGCCGACTTTGTGCTGGTAAGAGGTGGGCAGGGACTCTTCATATGCATACGGTTTAGGAAGAATAATGGAACGGCAACCGACGCTGGTGAAAGAACGGGTTTCATTGCTTCTACTAGAGCCGGGTAAGTGCCGGAATCTGCCGGTCACTATCGAAGATTGGCCTGCTTACAATGGGTGTAATTCATCGGCCGATAATCAGGGTTGGAAAGCAATGGGTAAGGGTCATGTTGAGTTTTTTACTTTTCAGTATAATAAGGCCTGATTTCAGCAGTGAGGGATGAATCAAAATCCCGGGCCAGCTTTGTCAGCCGATTAACTACTTTGGGGTTTGCGTCGGCCACATTCCTGGTTTCTCCGATGTCGGTGGTAAGATTGTAGAGCCAGGGCAGAGGCGTGGTGGGCTTTGTGTCCAGCAGGGCTTCTTTCACGGGCTGCTTTCCTGCCCATCGTTCACTGGGTTCCAACAAGTGCAGTTTCCAATTACCCTTTCTAATGGCCGCCAGTTCGCCGTCACGTCCGTAATAACAGAGGAAGTTGTAGGGTGAGTTGACCTTCTTACCACTGAGGAGGGGAAGGATATCGTATCCGTCCGTCTTGCGGTCGGTCGGAACTCTGGCCCCGGCCACATGTGCCAGGGTCTTGTAAAAATCCATCATGGTGGTCAAGGCCCGGCAGGTGCTTCCGGCCGGAACCTTTCCGGGCCAGCGGACGATGAGCGGCTCGCGGAACCCCGCCTCCCAGGTACTTCCCTTTCCCCCGTGCAATGGCGGGGCAGCCACGCCCGCAGGACCGTTATCGGATGTGAATATCACGATAGTGTTGTCAAGGATTCCGTTTGCTTCCAGTTCCTTCATTATTTCACCGCAACTCCAATCGAGTTCCTCAGTCATGTCACGATACAAGCCTGTGAATCCTTCGTGGCGTCTAAAATCCTTCGAGGCAAACAACGGAATATGGATCGCGCTGTGTGGCAGGTATAGAAAAAAAGGCTTTTCCTTATTGTTCCTTATAAAGGAAACTGCCTCTCGGGTGTAATCCTGGGTGATCTCGTCGTATTTGACTTCGCTGTTCTTTTTAAGCAACGTGTTGTTGCGGTACAGGTCGGACCGGCCGTGGTTCGGTCCCGGCATTCCGTAATAATAGTCAAAACCCTGGGCGTTGGGCATTACTTCGGGAAGCAGGCCCAGGTGCCATTTGCCTATACAGCCCGTGGTGTACCCTTGTCCCTTTAACAATTCGGCAATCGTTATTTCGCCTGGGTTTAAGCCGTTGCGGGTATCGGGGGGAAGTACCGCTATGTGCATACCCACCCGCTTAGGGTAACTTCCGGTCATCAGACTGGCGCGGCTCGGGGTACAAACACCGGCCGGGGCGTAGAAGTCGGTGAACCGCATACCCTCAGCAGCGAGTTTATCTAAATTGGGGGTTTTTATGTCCCTCGCTCCGTAGCAACCCAAATCGGCATGGCCCAGGTCATCAGCCAATATGAAAACGATGTTGGGCGACACAACCTGGCTGCGTTCGGCATTCCGTCCGGCGTAGTTCGGGCGGGCTACACCCGGTTTGTTCTTTACCGCGGCAGGGCTCTGAAAAGGAAGAAAAACCATAGCCATCACCAAAATAAGCGCTCCCGCAGACTTGTGGAGCCGCTCAGATATCTCCCTTAAAAAGTCCTTTTTGAAAATAATCATAATCAAATTTGAAAAAAAACAGTTGGATTTTTAAAAACAACCTACCCCTCACCAGCCAGGATTCTGTTCCAGTTTGGGATTAAGGGAGAGCTCACTGACCGGGATCGGCAGGAGGTTATAATAGTCCGGGTAGCCGCTGGGAAACTTCGTTTCAATCACCCCACCCAGATGATCCTTCACGACTATCGGATAAATGTCTTTGCCTATGCCCCAGCGTTTAATATCGGACCAGTACAGGCCCTCCATGGCAAACTCGATCCTGCGCTCTTTCCGTAGGCGGGTGCGGGCCTCGGCCTGGGAAAGTCCGGTGGGGAGCGGGAGTAGCTTGACATCCTTACGCCCGGTTCTGATCCGATTGATGAGGGCGACGGCTTCCTCCAGGTTTTTGTTAGTCTCAATCAAGGCCTCAGCTTTCGACAGCAGCACGTCGGCGTACCTCAACAGGATGTTATTGATGGCAGACTGTCCTGACGGTGCCAATGAGGCCATGTCGTTCTCCCGGTATTTTCGGGTGCTTAGATGCTTCAGGCGGTTTCCGGGATGGTTATACGCGCCACCCGGGTACAGGTAATTGGGGAACTTGAAACCCAGAATAGTTGTGCCGGGCATAACGACAGTGAACCCTAACCTCGGATCCCGGTTTTTGAGCGGGTCCTTTGGATCTACCGGTGATCCGTCGACCGTCTCATAGGCGCTGACCAGATTATCCGTAGGCACATAGCGGGTTCCCCGCGTAAAGCTACCCGTTCCCGTGCCGCAATACTGGTCGATGAAGGTACCTTGCGAGTTTTCGCCGGATATGTACTGGATATCGAACAGAACCTCCTGGTTATTCTCGTTTTCCTGTTTGAATAATCCTTCGTAGCTTGGGTACAGTCCGTATTTGTTCAGACCCTCAATCTGGGCGATCACCTCCAAAACCTTTTCGTATTTGTTCTGGTACAGGTAAGCCCGCATTTTCATGCCCAGGGCAGCTCCCTTGTCTGCCCGGCCCACTTCCGGGGCCTTAGCAGGCAGGTTTTGAATGGCAGCATCGTAATCGGAAATAACCTGATTCCATGTTTCCTCCTTCGAGGCACGGGACAGGTTCCTTGCCTCTTCGGCGGAAATGGCTCCTTTGATGAGCGGGACACCACCATAGCTGTCAGCCAGCACCGAATAAGCCAGGCCCCGAAGAAAATGGGCTTCCCCCTTGAAGAGGGCTTTCACATCGTCCTTCAATGTGACTTTTTCAAGCGCGCCCAACAGGTAGTTAGCCCGGAAAATGATGGCGTAGCAACGAGTCCAGCGGAAGGTGACCAAGTCGCCATCCTGGGAGGAAAGCTGGCCATTGCCAAGCTTGTCGATGGGCGTATTTCCCCAGTTAAAACCGTTGGGCGTGGCCCCGTCCATCACCCCGAAACCGAACAGCCCCTGGTTGTAAATCGAATTTTCCCGCAAAAGCGCGTACACGCCGTTAAGCGCCAGTTTCACATCCGCCTCGTCCTGGGGGAAACTGGCCGTGGTGATCTTGTCTTCGGGCAACACGTCGAGGTACTGATCCGAGCATCCCAAACAAAAAATCAGGGACAAGAAAAAAATGAATTTGATTTTCATGGTTTTAAAAAGTAAGGTTAACACCAAATGAAAGGATTCTCGGGACGGGATAAAGGCGGTTTCCGGAGTTAAAAGTATTTCTCTCCGGGTCGTAACCCTGATAAGTGCCATTGACAAGGGTGAAGACATTCTGCGCGTTTAGGTAAAAGTAAGCCCGTGTCAGGCCATATTTAGTGGAAATGCTTTCGGGTACGGCGTAGCCCAGTTGAATGTTCTTGGCCTTAATGAAATCGGCCTTATTTACCCAGAAAGAAGACTGGGAGCCATCCCAGGTATTATTATAGCGAAGCGCGGGAATATCGGTATCCGTGTTTTGCGGGGTCCAGGCATTACGCCAACTCGTGCCGATTATCCGGTTTTCGAAGGAAAGGGTTGTGAAAGCGTTCTGGGTGTTCATATTCACGCCCAGAATTCCCTGTAATAAAATATTCAGCTCAAACCGCTTGTACTTAAAGCTGGGCGATGCGCCGAAAGTCAGTTTGGGGACGGTGTTTCCCAACGCCTGCTTGTCTTCGAATCCTAGTTTCCCGTCCTTGTTCACATCCTCGAACTTCAGGTTACCTGCCTTCGGTTTGAAGCCATTGGCGAACATGTGCTCCTGCGCTTCCTGGTCAGTTTGGTAAATGCCGACGGCCTTGTAACCGTAGAGTTCCCGAAAAGAGTACCCCTCCCGAATCAGATAAAGCTGATCGGGTGATCGGCGGGTGCCGAACTTGGTGACCTGATTTTCGATGTAGGTGAAATTCAGCCCTACGTTGAAGCCGAGCCGGTTTTTGTCCGAAACCTGGTTATTGTAGTTTATAATAAACTCGAAGCCGTTGTTGGACATCTGCCCCTGGTTTTCAAACGGCGGGATCAAGCCACCCATGACCAGCGGAATCGGAAGTTGCACGATGATGTTGTCCGTTTTTTTGCGGAAGTAATCGGCCTCGATAGTGATTTTGTCGTTGAATAGACCTGCTTCCAAACCAAAATCCAGGGTGGATGTAGTCTCCCAGGTGATGTTTTCATCAACAAGCGCGGTGATGGCCGCGCCCGGTGCGAATTTTCCTCCGTAATTATAGCTAAGCTCGTTATTCTGGTCGATCGTGGTCAGGTAAGGCCAATAATCTGAGATATTTTGGTTGCCCAGGCGGCCCCATGAAGCGCGGAGCTTAAGGTTTGATACCCCCCTGACATCTTTCATGAAAGCCTCGTCAGAAATCCTCCACCCAGCCGAAAAACCGGGAAACACGCCTAGCCGGTTCCCCTGTTTGAACCGTGATGAGGCATCGGCACGCAGGTTGGCTTCGAAGAGATACCGCTGGTCGAAGGAGTAATTCAATCGTCCGAAATAGGAGAATATTCGCAGGCGGCTTTGGTTTCCCGTGCCCTGAATGCCAGATGTCCCCGCGTCCACCTGGGTCAGCCCTTCCTTGGGGGGCTTGGTGCGTCGTGCGTAAAGGGTCTGGATCTTGTTCGACTCCAACTGGATCCCGGCAATGGCCGCCACTTCGTGTTTCTTGTGGAAAGATTTGTTAAAGTTCAGGGTCGAGAATAGGTTTGTGCTCAGATTCGAAGTTTGTCCCCGGTTGATTTCCAGCCCCTCGCGGTTATAGTTTTTTGTTATGGTTTCAATACCCGTGTCGGTGTAGCCAAATACGCTGGTATTATAACGGTCGGCCAGGCTCCAGTTGCCATTGGTAGCGAAGGTGGTTCGGGAGGAAAGGCTCTTTGTGAGCTTTATTTCCGCCGTGGAATTGATGGTGAATATATGATCCTGAGTGGCTGTCCGCCCGTTGGCCGCGTCGATCAGCGGGTTCCGGTTGTCGTACAATAGAGTGCCGTCGGCAGCTATGGCCTGGATTGAACCGAATTGGCCGTCCTGGGTGTAGGGGGCAATATAGGGGGCAGCCCCATCCAGCATATCGAAAATGCGTCCCATTGATCCGTAGGTAATGTCGGCGTAGGGTTCCCGGGAATTTCGATTCAGGTAGCTCAACCGCGTACCTACCTTAAGCCAGCGGTTGACATTGGACTCCAGGTTAGCCCGTATGCCGTAACGTTGTGATTGCGTATTGGGTATGATCCCGTCCTGATTCAAGTAGTTGAACGAGATATAGGAGGAAGTCTGTGCGGTACCGCCCCGCACCGACACATTATGCTCGTGTATGAGAGCATTCCTGTACAGTTCCTTGAACCAGTCGGTATTAGGGTACTTAAATTTATCCGAGCCGCTTTTGAAAGCAGCAATCAGATCAGCGGAAAACAACTGGCTCCCCCCGTCGTTGATTAGCCCCCGGTTGGTCAATTCCATACTCTCCGCGCTGTTATTAATCAGGTTGGGGTGCATCCCCAGGGACTGCACCCCGACGTAGGAATTGATGTTAACCTGCGCTTTCTCATTGTTTTTCCCCATCCGGGTAGTCACGAGCACCACCCCATTGGCCGCTTTGGAGCCAAAGATTGCCGCACTGGCAGCATCCTTAAGTACAGAAATGGATTCGATGTCGGAGGGGTTAAGCTGTTCGAATGTTCCCTCTACCCCGTCAATGATGATGAGCGGATTCGAGTTGTTGAGTGTTCCCCAGCCTCTGACCCGAATTTGGGCACCATCGCTCCCGGGCTTTCCCGAATTTTGGCTTACCCACACGCCGGAAGCGGTTCCGCCCAACGCCTGAGAGGAGTTGGTGATCGGACGATTATTGATCTTGTCGTCAAACTTAACCACCGAGATCGCGCCGGTGAGGTTCACTTTCTCCTGGCTTCCGTAGCCCACCACCACGACCTCATTAAGCGACTTGCTGTCGGTGGCCAGCCGGACGTCGAGCGTCGAGCGATCTCCCAGGACCAGCTCCTGCGAAACGTAGCCCACTGAGCTGAAGACCAGGGTTACGGGACCTTCGGGCACCTCCACCCGATACTGCCCCTCCGCATCGGTGGAGGTACCGCGGCTGGAACCCTTAACCACTACGTTTACCCCGGGCAACTGCTCCCCGGACTCATCGGTGACCTTACCGTTAATTGTTCGATCCAGTACCAGGCGCGGTGACTGGTGCCTGATCGTCAGGACATGACTTGAATTTTTTGCTAGTAGGTCGGCTGGAACAGCTGGCGAGCTTATAGGCAACAGCTGGCTTGTGGGATCTGCGGCTGGCAATCGTTTTCCCGACTTCTTGGCCACGATCACAAAGGTGCTGCGATCAATTTTCTCAAATGTCAGACCGTGCGGGATCAGAACCGAACGAAGGGCATCCTCAAAATTTTCTGAAGCTTCAAACGCGGCTGTTTTTCCATCAAGAAGCCGAGAATCAGCCAGAATGTTGATTCTGTAGTGTACTTCGATGTCATTGAGTGTCTTCTTGAGAGTTTGAGGGGGGGGGGTGACCCGGGGGGACGATACCGTCTGGTGTCCCGACAAAAGTGCGTAAGCCGGTATCTGGCCGCTCACGGCCTGAGTGGCCAAAAGCCATACGCCGCTAAGTAAACAGGTAAGAGTTTTGTTCATGATTGGTTGGCTTAAGATAAAGGTTTAGGAAGAGTCATTGGGCTTCTATCAGGATTACGTTGTTAAGTTCGGTGATTCGCAGGTTGAAAGCATGGGAAAGGGCTTGGGTCAGGCGACCCAGGTCGTCGCTGGGAATGGTACCGGAAAGTCGGCGACTTATCAGGTCGGAGTCGGCAAAGGTGACGGACTTTCCATAGGTTTGCTGGATGATTTCGGCCACCTCGGAGAGGGGTGTATTATCAAACACCAGCCGATTGTTCCGCCAGGCGTCATATAGCTGCGGGTCCACCTGCTGACGGCTGATGAGCTGATCGCTTTGCGAATACACGGCAGTTTCTCCGGGCGTCATATCAAGAAATGGCCTGCTTGTGGCTACGGAGCGCAGGCGCACTTTGCCCGTTTCCAACACTACCTGCGTTTTTTCACCGCGGTGCAATACGTTGAATTGTGTTCCCAGTACTTCGACAGCCAGCCCTCCGGCCCTGACGGTGAATTTAATGGGTTTGCCTGCCAGCTTGCGCTTACTGACGTGAAAAAAGGCCTCCCCCTCCAATATGACTTCACGGGGCTCTCCATCCGTCCAGTCTGGCTGGTAGTATAGGGTAGAGTTAGCGTTGAGAATGACTTCCGTACCGTCGGGCAGAAAAAGACTGCGTTTTTGGCCATAGGATGTTTTCAACACTACCTGGCCAGAGTGATTTAACTTACTGAACATCCACCATCCACCCCCCGCCAGCAAGAACAGGACTAAGATGGCGGCCGTGGCATAGGTATAGAATCCGGGAAAGCTGGCTGCCCGGGATAAGGGGCGCATTCGGTTCACTCCAACCGGGAGGCGACTAGCTGGGAGCTGCTCGATGAGCCGCCGGAGTTCGGCTTGCTTATCGGGCAGCTGCAATGCGCGCTTGGGCCCGGTCAACAGCCGGATCAACTCGGTTGCTTCCTGAATTACCCCCTCTTTTTGGGGGTTTTGTGCCACCCAGTTCGTCCAGAATGCCACCGCTTCGGGATCTGTGCAGAGAACGTAAGCCTGAAAGGACTCCTCCGAGACGAATTCAGAGATGGTGTAATGGTTGTAGGACATGCGCCGCAACGGAATTAGTTTGACGGATCTGAATACACCACGGGAAAAACCGGGATGTCTACCCAAAAACGAATTAAAAAGCTGTATATTAAAGTCAATGGAGTGAAGGGCAGGAGCTTAGTCCTGCCCCGAATTTGGTCGATGGACTGATTATTTCTGGGTGATTCTTTTTTCCAGATTGCTTTTCGCGGGAGTGGTAGTGGCCAGATGCTGCTTCACCATGGTTTCAATTTCCCGAATCACCTCCGGTTGTCTGTCAGCCAGGTCGAAGTGTTCGGAAGGGTCGTGCTGTACGTTAAAGAGTTGAAGCTTTTCCAGCTTTTCCAGCTTTTCGGGGTAGCCGATTGGGTTGTTACGATAATAATAGAGTTTATAGGCTCCCCGGCGAGCGGCAAATAAGTGCGAACCGTGGTAGAAAAACATTTCGTTACGGGGATTTTCCTTCTTTCCCAGCAGCACACCCGACAAATCGTAGCCATCGTAGGGGCGGTCGGTCGGCATGGGGATACCTGCCAATTTGCTCAGAGTCGGGAACATATCCATCGTGCTGCCCATTTGCGAGATCACATCCGGTGTGATTCGTCCCGGTGCCCAGAAAATGGCCGGAACCCGTACGCCGCCCTCATAGCTGGTGCCCTTATTGCCGAAGAGTAATCCGGGTGAGCCTCCCTGCTCGTTGAAAAGCGCCCAGGGGCCGTTGTCGGAAGTAAACAGGACATAGGTATTCTTGTCCAGCCCTTCTTTTTTCAGCGTGGCCAGAATCTGCCCCACGCTCCAGTCGATTTCTTCGATAACATCGCCATACAATCCCCGCTCGCTGGTGCCCAGAAAGTCCTTGGAAGCGAACAAAGGCACGTGCGGTAGTGAGTGGGCCATGTACAGGAAGAAGGGCTGTTTTTTGTTCTCTTTGATAATTTTAACGGCTTCCTCTGTATAGCGCTTTGTGATCGTATTCTGGTCAGCGGGGCGCTGAATCACGGTGGTGTCCCGCATGAGGGGTACCTGGAAATACTCGATTTTCGGGTGGGCAAACGCTTCCTTCGCCACGATGTCGTTAACACGATCCATGTCGTTGCTATACGGGATGCCGAGATAGGTGTCAAAACCGTGGCTGGTGGGAAGGTAAGCGGGCAGGTGGCCCAGGTGCCACTTGCCAATAGCTGCCGTGTGGTAGCCCTTCTTCTTCAACTGCCGGGCAATGGTAATTTCAGTCTGAGGCAGGCCACCGTCCGAATCGGGGAAAAGCACCCGCCGGATGTTGCTGTACATGCCGCTGCGAATGGGTAGCCGTCCCGTCATCAAGCCTGCCCGCGAGGGCGTACAGACATTGGCCGCCACGTAGAAACTGGTCCATTTCTGTCCCTCCGCTGCCATGCGGTCAATGTTGGGCGTCTTGATAGTGGGATGGCCGTAACAGCCCAGATCGCCGTATCCCTGATCGTCGGTGAAGATGATGATGAAGTTAGGCTGATTGGCTTTTCCCTGCGCTAATACCTCGTTGAGAAAAGGCATTACCAACAAGGCTATTAGCCCCAAAAAACGGGTAAGCTTAGAAGAAATGGGTTGGAGAGGAGTCATGGGGAAGAGTTCTATTTAGAAAATGAAATGAATTTTAAAGTTTAATTTGAACCCGGCTTTTGCCAGGGCACTCTTCCCCCTTCCTGAATGTGGGCCATTAGTAGAGAATTCAACTGCTGGTAAATCTTCGGATTCTCTTTTATCACATCCTTGGTTTCCAAGGGATCGGCTTTCAAATTGAAGAGTTCCATCGGTTGGAAGGGTTTGTTCTTTACCAATTTCCAGTCGCCCAGCCGTAGGGCATAAATACATTCGCCGCCGTAGTCGGTACCTCCCTCACGGCGGGTGAAATAGAGCGGACGGTTGGGTTCGGGTAGGAAAGTTTCAACCAGGAGGGTTTTTAGAAAGCTGCGACCTTCGATAGCCCGATCCGAACGGACGCCGGCAACTTCCAGCAGTGTGGGAAACAAATCCATCGTCAGGTTGACCTGGGGCGATACCGTGCCGGGCTTAATTTTTCCCGGCCATGCAATGGCCGTCGGTACGCGAATTCCGCCTTCGTACATGCTCTGCTTTCCGTCCCTGGCAGGGCCATTGTTGGCCAGGCTGGGTAGATGGCCGCCATTGTCACTGGTGAAGATGATGAGGGTGTTTTCGTACTGCCCGGTTGTTTTGAGGGCTTGGAGTATCTTGCCGATGCCGTCGTCCAGGTGTTCAATGAGGGCCACCAGTTCGGCGCGTTTTGAGGGTAGGCGGGGTTCCCGTTCCTTGACCCGTTGTAGCCAGTCGGCAGGAGGCTGCACCGGAAAATGGGGCGCATTGTAGGCCAGGTACAGGAAAAAGGGTTGCTTTTTTTGGCTCCTTTCGGTGATGTAGTCCACCGACCACTGTGTGAACAAATCGGTGGCATGGCCGGGTGGATCGATGATTTTAGCGTTCTCCCGCATATAGTTAATCTCGTGGCGGCGGTGCTGCCAGTAATCATCCATCATGTCGCCGAGCCAGCCATGAAAATAGTCAAACCCACGCTCATTGGGCGTATTGGGTGATTCCAAGCCCAGGTGCCATTTACCGATAATGGCCGTGTGGTAGCCCGCCCTTTTGAGCAAAGTCGGAAGCAGTTGGGCGTTGGAATCGAGGTACCCCCAGCTGTTTTCAGGCTGGGTACGAATCACACCCGGAACGCCCACATGATCCTGGTAGCGTCCAGTGAGCAGCGCTGCCCGGGTGGGGGAGCAGACAGGGCAGTTGGCGTAAAAGTTGTCGAAGCGCATCCCCTCGCGGGCGATCCGGTCCATCACGGGTGTCCTGATGTCCTGGGTACCATAGTACGACACATCATGATAGCCCTGGTCGTCGGTCAGGATCACCAGGATGTTAGGCTTGGTCGTACTGGAAGTGCGCTGGGAAAAACATGTTAAGGATAAGAAAAGAAATAGACCCAGTAAATAAGCTGGGAGCTGGCAATGCTTGGCAAGGTAGGCCATAGTCAATCAGGGTTTGCTATGACTGTATCACGGGAAAAGTCAGGCTACCTACCCAAGCTTTTAATAAAAAATTTTATACTAGCTGCATTTCGGGAGAAACAAGCCTCGAGCAGGGAGGGTACTTTAATTCAGGATAACCAGCAATAGAAGAAAAAAATGGTCGCGCAGCGCCTGCACAGACCGGTACAGCAGGTTATAAACCGACTGGTCCGACAGGCTCATGATCTGAGCGATCTGGGCCGGCTCGAAGTTTTCGAAGTAGCGCAGATGGATGGCTTCGCGCTGCCGCTTCGTCAGGCGATTAAGCGCTTTGGTAAGCCGATGCCGCTGTTCTTCGTCAATTTGCTGAGAAATAAGGAATTCTTCCTGGGAAAAACTGACATCCAGTTGGTTTCGCGCAACGAAATCCAGTATTCTGGAATGTCTTGAGCCCTGGCGCAGAGAATCTACGATGACCCGGCGCAGGGCTTGGCAGAGATAAGGGCCTACCTCACGTATCTCGTGCAGCGAGCGCTGCTTTTGCCACAGTTTCAGGAATAATTCCTGAATACAATCTTTAACCAGCTCTTGGTCTCCATACAACCGGAAGCCATACCGATAAAGACGGTCATACTGGGCTAAGAATAAGTCAGCCAGTGCCGACTGCTTACCATGAAGAAAAGCTTTCCAGAGCTCTACTTCTTCTACCTCGCCACAGATGTTTTCTTTCGCCGTCATTATGGTAAAGATGCAAGCTTATTCGAAAATAAGCATATTCTATTGAATTATTGGTGTTCTCATCGGTTGAAATAAGCTTAGGGAGCGTAACTCCTAGTTCACTTGCCCTCCGCCCTGGTGATAAGTCATTCGGCCGCCCGGATATCGTTGCTACTATCGATCTTTTCGCCCTTTTTTAATTATCCCCGGGATGCAGAACGCCTTCCTGCAATTCTATGATAGTTGACTACTTCGCACTCACCACACAGCGAAAGCCCAAGTTGTTGCTGCCGCTGGTCACCTCGCCTTTGCCCCGGCTACCCGCCTTGTAGCGAATGCAGTACTCGTCGCTGCAAAGAAAAGATCCCCCGCGCTGCACGCGCTTGACGACACCCGGCTCGTCGGGATCGTAGCTGTCGGCGGGGCCTTTGGGATTGGTGGCGGCAGTGGTCTGGTAGGCATCGGGACGGTACAAATCCTGGCACCACTCCCACACATTGCCGTCCATGTCGTAGAGGCCGTAGGGGTTGGCCGGAAAGGATTTTACGGGCGCGGCTCCGGTGTACCCATCCTCGCTCAGATTCTTGTCCGGGAAACTACCCTGGTATATATTGGCCACCCAGGTATTGCCCGGTTTCAACTGATCGCCCCAGTAGTAGGTGTGGTTGCCCTGGCCCCCCTGGGCGGCAAACTCCCACTCGGCTTCGGTGGGTAGCCGCTTGCCCGCCCAGCGGGCGTAGGCGGCGGCATCTTCGTAGGACACATGTACCACGGGCAGGTTCTCACGCCCCTTGATAGAGCTTCCCGGCCCTTCGGGATGCGCCCAATCTGCCCCCGCCACGTAGTTCCACCATTGCAGCGGATTATCTAGTGAAACGGAGGTAGGGGTAGGGGTGAACACGGCTGACCCCGGTACGAGTTTGTCCACGGGTACCCCCGGATAATCGGCGGGGTCCAGGGGCCTTTCGGCGATGGTTTTGTACTGGGTCGCTTCCACGAACCGGGCGTATTCGGCGTTGGTTACCTCGTGTTCGTCCAGGTAGAAGGCATCCACGGTCACTTTGTGCACGGGCCGGGAATCGGGGAATTCGTCGGACCCCATCAGGAAGGTGCCCCCCGGAATATGCCTCATGCCCGTGGTGTCGCCCTTGCCTTCGGCGATGGTACTCAGGGAAACCTCCCCTTCCGCCACTGCCGACGAATTTGCGTTGCTTTTTTCGTTCTGACAGCCAAACGCCAGAGCAGCTAGTAGCACAAAAAGAGCTGCTTTCTCTCTCAAAAACTTCCTCATGATTTTTTCAATGCTTACTTTTTGGCCGTAGCCAGTATGTCCAACGCCTCCTGATCCTGGTACTCATTCATGAGCTTTTTCAACATCCCTTTCAGGTCGGTGGCGAGCTTCTCCGTGCCCGGCTTTCCGTAGAGATTGCTCATTTCGTGGGGGTCTTTCTGGAGGTCGAATAGTTCCCACGAGTCGGCCCCGCCGTAGAAGTAGATAAGTTTATAACGAGTCGTCCGGATTCCGAAGTGTGGATAGACGTGGTGCGGCTGCGGAAATTCGTAGTAGTGGTAGTACAGATTCTTGCGCCAGGGCACCTTCGTGGGCTGGGGCGATTTCAGCAGCGGCAGAAACGACATTCCCTGCATATCGGCGGGGATTTTGGCGCCAGCAATGTCCAGCACCGTGGGAGCCCAGTCGATGTTGAGCACCATTTCGTCCAGCTTTTTGCCCGGCTTCACCACGCCCGGATAGCGAATCAGCAGGGGCGTCTTCATGGATTCTTCGTAGATAAACCGCTTGTCGAACCAGCCGTGCTCGCCCATGTAGAAACCCTGATCGGAGGCATAAATCACCACTGTGTTTTTGGCCAGTCCCGACTTATCCAGGTAGTCCAGCAGCTTGCCGATGTTGCGATCCATGCCGTTAGCCGTGGCGTAGTAGTCTTTGAGGTACCTTTGCAGCTTCCACTCGACCAGCGCCTTGCCCGTCAGTTTTTTTGCTTCAAACTCCTGAGCTATTTTGTCGTAGTAGGCTTTGAATACCTTTTTCTGCTCCGGATCGAAGCGTCGGTAGGCACCGTCCCGCTCGTAGTCGGGGTGTATTTTTAAGTCCTCCTTCAGACGCAGCGTTTTTTCAATCGTCATGTCCTGCTTCAGGGCTGCTTCGCGCCCTTCGTACTGGTCGTAGAAATTGGCGGGCAGGGGGAATTTTACATTGTCGTAGGCGCCCAAATCTTCCAGCGCGGGCATCCATACGCGGTGGGTGGCCTTGTGGCCGACGATGAGGAAAAACGGTTTGGCATTATCGCGCTTCTCGAGCCACTCCGTCGAAAATTGCGTAATCAGGGCCGACACGTACCCATGGTAGCGGGTGGTGTCGCTGGGCTGGCTGATAAAATCAGGATTGTAGTACTCGCCCTGTCCGGGCAGGATGTTCCAGTAATCGAAGCCCACAGGCAGGCTGTTGAGGTGCATTTTGCCGATCCAGGCGGTCTGGTAGCCATTCTGCTGGAGTACCTTCGAAAACAGAGTTTGGTCGGTGTTGAAGAGCGTGCGGTCGTTGCGTTTGTAGCCATTCATGTGGCTGTATTTTCCGGTGAGCAGGGTAGCCCGGCTGGGACCGCAGATGGAGTTGGTCACGAAACTGTTCGTGAACAGCGCGCCCTCTTTGGCCAGTCGGTCGAGGCTCGGGGTTTTGACCAGTTTGTTGCCGTACGCGCCGATACCCTGGTAGGCGTGATCGTCGGAAAAGATGAAAATGATGTTGGGCTTTTGTGGCGTGGTTTGCGCGTGGGAAAGCAAAGGGGTCAGGAAAAACAGGAGGAGGTACCTCATAGGTGGATTATTTTCAATTGCTGGTAGATTCTGTGGATGATAAGTATTCTGGAATATTCTCGCGCAAAACATCTACGATGCCCCGGCGCAGCGCTTGGCAGAGAAAAGGGCCTTCCTCGTGAAGCGAGCGCTACTTATGCCTTAGTTTTAGGAATTATTCCTGAATGCAGTATTTGACCAGCGCATCGTCTCCATAAGGTCGGAAACCCTATGGGTAAAGCCGGTCGTACCGGGATAGAAATATACCCCCGCGTCTTCTACCTCCCAACGAGGTGCTACTTTTGCCATTTCTGTGATAAGGGTGCTATTTTATTCATAAGCAAGCCTATTATTTGATCCCAGGGATCGGGTATGGTTAAATACCCCATACCCGATCTATTGGATTCTCCTTAAGGAGCGAAACTGATGGTTTACCTACCCTCCGCTTTGGCGATAATGCGTTCGGCGGCCCGGATGTCATAGCTGCCGTCGATCTTTTCGCCCACAATCACCGCTTTCACAGCGGGGTAGGCCTTTTTTGCGTCGTCGCCCAACTGATCCAGTACGCTCAGCGCTTGCACCCGGGCCATCTGGTTCCCTTTTTTCAGGGCGTCGATCAGCGTGTCTACCGCTTTTACTCGTTCGCCGAGACTGGTCAACGCCTCCGCGGCGGCGATGCGAACCGTAATTTCGGGATCATCGAGCAGACTGACCAGGGTACCTTTTACAGGTTGGGCTTTATCTCCCAAAATGATGCAGCCCGTGGCGGCCCAGTAGCGCACCACGGGGTCGGAGTCGGTTAGCTTTTTAGTCAGTTCTTTCAGATTTTTCGGATCGCCCAGCGAAGCCATTTCGGCCGTTTCGATCACCCGTTTCACATCATATTGGCCACTGCGGGCGTAGTCGTAGGGCGGGGTGGTTTGTGAAATCTCTTCTACCCGGCCTTCGGGAATAAAACCCACATCCCTGATCTCGACCAAATAGTCGTGGTTGACTTTCCGCATCCGTTCCAGCACCGCTTTGCACTTCGGGTCACCCGCCAGATTGTTGACATTGTGCGGGTCGGCGTCAACGTCGAAGAGCTCTTCCACGGGCTTATTCTGCCAGAATTTACTTTGCACGTCGTTAAGTTTTCCGGCTTTGTAGGCTGCCTCCCACGAGCCCATCGAAGGGGCTTTCCACAGGTATTCGAGGTACTGGCCGTAGATTTTGTGCGGCATGTAGTTGCGGATGTAGCGGTATTTCTGGTCGCGCACCGAGCGTACCAGGTCGATGCGCTCGTCCATGCGGCCCCGGAAGGCGTGGGCGTACTGGCGTTCGGGCGTGTTCTGGGTACCCAGGAAAGCCTTGCCCGGCATGTAGGCGGGGATGGCTACCCCCGCCAGGCTCAGCAGGGTAGGGGCAAAATCGAGGAACGTAACAATGCGATCCGTTTTGGTGCCGGGCTGGCCGGGTGCCAGGTGGGCGTATTTTTTGGGAAATCGAATCACCAGCGGAATGTGCAGGCCCGACTCGTACATGAAACGCTTACTGCGGCCCAGCACGCCACCGTGGTCGCTGTAATAGAACACGATGGTGTTATCGGCTTCGCCCGATTTTTCCAGGTCGGCCAGGAGTTTGCCCACGAAGGCGTCCATGTCCTCCATCTTGTCGTA
>JBBSSJ010000024.1:0-27612 GCA_038242095.1 Cytophagales bacterium | reverse complement strand
GTCGACGATCAGCCCCCGACCGCGGGTGAAGGTCTCCACGCTGGTGCGCTGGGCGCCCATGCCCAGACCGGACGCTCCCTGGCGGAGCGTGGAGACGCGGTAGTAAGCGACGTACTTCAAAGGGATGTTCTGGTGTTCCACGGTCGGGCGGCTTTGGTTTATCAGGCAAGATAGGGTAATTTTACATTATACGAACGTCCGTTTAAATAATGTAAATTAGGTTTTAGTGCTTACGTTTTGTAAGGTTTAGATAATTTTTCGCACTAATACTTTAATGTAGAATATAAGGAAAGTTCATTTACGCAAGTATTTATATTCTGAACTATTGGTAGCTTCAATATAATACCTAAATCTATGTTTCATTACAAAGTATTGAATTTCGACTAAATTATGGAAACAGACAAACTCAACGGCGTGACCGCCCAGGAAATGCGCACCCAGCTATCGGATCTGCTCAACCGCGCGTCCTACCTTAAAGAGGCGACCCTGGTCACCCGCCAAGGCAAGGCGGTTGCAGTGCTGGTGTCGGCCGAGGATTGGGAGGAATACCTCCGTTTGAAAGCTGCTGACCAAAAGCGCCAAGCCGAGGCTGCCGGCTCAAGGGCGGAGAGCGGACAGGAAGGTGTAGGCTTAATGAGTGGAAGGGAATGAGAAGTTCAGGTTGTAGGGAGTCTGTCCATTCGCTGCGGGCCTCTTTCGTGACGATCGCAAAGCTTAACGGGGCCGACTACTCGCAGATCATACAGCAGACCAAGCACCGCACACGCACGATGATCGACCGCTATACGCGTATGAACCAGGTCGTCAGACACAATACCGCCATGAAGCTGGGGTTGTGAAGTAAAACTTTTGCATAATCGTCGGTTACTCGCAGTATTACCGCTACGGGGAATGGGTGTGCGTGTTTGTAAATCATGGTGTTTATGAAAAAACCAAGGATTGGAAGTACACATACAGCTCAATGAACGACGAAGTCGCGGTATCTTGTGTTTTTTAGTGCTATGGATGAAATAAACGCATCACTCAAATAGATGGATAAAGTTATGATAGGCTAGTAAAGACTGATTAATAACCGATGAGCCTGGGCGGAATGGGCATCGGGACATGGGTAGAAGTAAGGATGGGGATGGTTTTATAAAAAACAGTTGTGAAAATAATCGATACGTACTTCCGCCCTGGCATGACTTCGATCACACTTGACCTATTGCACAAAAAAAAAGAAGGATTTGCTGGTCAGCGCAGCTGTGTTTTGCCCGATGAATTGACGAGGCAAATCGCAGCGCATCCGCTATGCGAGAACCTATATATTACCGACATCGGCTATTATCCCAATGCGTCCCTCCACACGCGGGAAAGGAGCAAGGGAAGCGCGCAGCACATCCTGATTTACTGCGTCAGGGGTGAAGGGTGGTATTCCTTGAATGACCGAGACTACACTGTCAAACCGAATCAGGTATTCATTCTGCCGGCCCACCTAGCGCATCGATACGGTACGGAGGATACCAATCCCTGGACTATTTACTGGCTCCATTTCACGGGTTCCCGTTCGCAGCATTTCCTTGATTACTTACAACAGCAGATCGGCTTTTCTCCCATTACTGTATCACCCCAACCCGAGCGATTCGAGTTGTTCGAAGATATTTTCTCCCATATTGAGATGTCTTATAACATGGATAATATCGTGTACGCCAACAGCAGTTTAGGTCGCTTTCTGGCTACTTTCAACAACACGGTTTACAATCCCAATCCAGTAAATCCGGAAGCGGATGACCCTATAAGTCGTACCATTGTTTACATGAAAGAACACCTGGCCGACTCGTTCAAACTGGAAGACTTGGCTAGACTGGCGGGAATGTCGGCCTCACACTATTCGGCGGTATTCCGTGAAAAGGTACAAAGCTCGCCAATTAATTTTTTTAACTTCCTTAAAATTCAGGAAGCATGTCGATTGTTGGAAAACACCCAACTGCGCATTAAGGATGTTGCCTACCAGATCGGCTACAACGACCCGTACCATTTCAGCCGGGTTTTTACCAATATAATGGGTGCCTCACCCCGTAATTTTCGGAAGCTGCGAAAGGCCTGAAAAAAGAAAGCCCTGTTTGAGGCTCTCGATGGCGCTCAAAATACACCAAATCCCGCTGGTTGACCGAATCATGGGAGGTTTCGTGCTTTATCACCTGAAACGGCAGCCAAGTGTACCGTGCGTTAAAGGGATTACTGGGTTTCCAATCGTCGAATAGCGCAATGTAATGGTTTTCCCCGCTCTGGACTTTGATAAATTAAGTCGCTTGTCCGCCGAAGATTGTGAATGAATCCAGGCCTTTGACCGGATTAATGCCGTGGGTGGAATTCCCTTAGCTAGTCTAGGGGTCTTTGTCAATTAATTATATCAGAGGTTTTGCTCAATTACTCCCTTACTCTGATTCACCACGCTTCTAGGGAGTGGATAGAGGGCTTTGTACTCATCAGAACAAGTGGATCCATCATCCTTGGCCCGTTTAATGTACTGGTCCCAACGAATCAAGTCATTGCGGCGGACTCCTTAGGCCCATAGTTCGGACAATCGTTCAGTTTGAATTTTAGACAAAAATTGATCGTGGTTGAGCGAGCCGCTTACATAAGGGGGTAGCCCGCCATGTTTTGTCCTGACGTCGTTGATTAGTTCATAAGCCTCACTGGTTGGTCCTGCATTCTGTTCGTTGATTGCTTCTGCCAACAACAGTTCAACATCAGCATAGCGAAAGACTGGCTGGTCAATGCCGCTCCTCTCAGTGTTGATCCTGGAAGGGTCGGGGCCGAACTTCCTCATTATCGCACCGATATCGCCACCAGCTCTGGCACCCCGGTATTTAACACTTCAATCGGCGTTTGTGCCGGTTGGGTACTTTTGCAAAAGGACACTAAGTCGTTTATCGGCTGGGTCAACCTTATCGTAGGTGTTTCAAGGCGTGCGATACCCCACCCCAGCTGGCTAATGGAATGCCGGAAGGATATCTGTAATCAGAGGTAGTGCGTGAGCCAGCCAGCGGTTATTATATACTGGACTGGTTGGACTGCATACAATAACCAAAATCAGCTCGGAATTTCCTCCTTTGACGTTCTATTGAAGTTGTCCTGATAATTAGGGGTGAGGCTTATCCGCAGGGCCTTAATTTTGCGTCCTGCAATTTAATTTATCACGTCACTATACGTTTAGATCTATTGAAAATTATCCATCTTCGGACCGGTAGAAATGCATCCTGCCATCTGCCGCGCACTTTTTCATAGAAAACCCGGAAATTTGTGTTCGAAGTACCAATAACAAAATCACTTTTTGTAATGCATGCCCCGCCGTGGGCCTTGATCACATTCCCGCTCGTATCTTTCCATTCCTGACGGGGATAAACAAAACGTTGCGTACCCACTTGTCCGGCGAGACATTGTTTACCCCAACCGTTTCTGGACTTTTTGGCTATAACCTTTCAGAAATAATGCCCAAAAAAGGAGTGGTTAAAATATTTTGAGTACTTCATATTCGTTGGTTTCGGCAGGTAACGCCAGGATAATCTGCTACCTCCTGCCCATTCAAAAAGTCCACCATACTTTGATGAATCAAAGCGCCCTGATGATTGACATCCATGCTCAAAACTTTGTCGAAATACGCGACTGCTTGTTGGGTATATCCATTCCCCCGCCCTAAGTTGCCGAGGGCGATGAGGTAGTAGCTATGCATTTTGTTGCGCCTGTTCAGGTCGGTATCGAAGACCAGCATGTCGGGCAGCGATACAGCGAAATAATCGAGTTTGATTTCATCGTTCAGGTGCGCTTCGCCGTACTCGATCAGTTTCGTAAATAGTCTTTGGGCCCGATCGGGCTGGTCCAGCTTTTTCCAGGCCAAACCCTGATAAAAGAGCTTATCGGGTTGCTGGTCATTGTAAAAAAAGGCCTGCACCGGCGCGTCCAATCCTACGGTGGCTTGTTGGAAAAACGACGCCGCCTGGTCGGTTTTGCTCAAGGTTTCGTACGCCAGTCCTTTCAGGTAAAAAAGGTCATTTTCTTGCACGCCGTACAATTTGCCTTCGCCCAAATTGAGGGGATAGGTTTCGGCGGCGGTCAATAGTTCGAGCGCTTCAGTCGGATGATCAGCCAAAAGCGCCTGTTTGGCGAGTTCGATGTGGCAAATCAAATGCTGCCCAACCACCTTGCCTTCGCCGCCTTCCCACGGGTGAAACTGTCGGGTAGCCAGTAGCGTCCGGGCGGTTTGGTATTGGCTTAACTGGTTGTACAGCGTGATTCGCTCTAAATAAAGATCGTCACGCTGTTCGGTTGCTGTACCGTATTTTTCCAAACGCGCCAGCCGCTCGGCGGGAGCGCGGTTCAGTTTTTTATCCAACTGATCCAGTTCCATCAGCACACGCGCATCGGTGGTGTCGAGTTCAAACGCCTTTTCCAACATCTTTAAAGCCTCGTCCGACCGCTGCAATTTGTTCTGATAAGCGAGCGATAGGTTGCGGAGTACGGTCGGAAAAGTATCATCCAACTTGGCTGAACGTTCCCAGGCGGCGATAGCCTCCGGGTACTGCCGATTGTTGTACCAGAAATTGCCCAGGTAGTACCAGGTGCGGGCGTGGTTGTAGCCATCCTGATCAGTGGCCCATTGCAGCACGACCAGTTCGTCAAGCCCGTTGGGGAACACGTAGTCCGGACTGGCTTTGGTGGCTTTTTTAAGGTAGATATTGCTTTGATCAGTCAGATTCTGTTTGGCGTAAAAAAACGCCAGGAAATAATAGACGATCGGGTAAACGGCCGCATCTGTTTTTTCGGTCTCTAGCAGCAATTGCGTCGCTTCGTCGTACAACCCGGCCCGGCTGTAATCGAGAGCGTACGCCAAATAATTGTGAACGTACTGCCGCATCAAGTCATTCAACGATTGCCGGGCCTGCTCCGCCAATGCGGATTCAACGGTCTGCTCGATCATTACTTGCTCGAACAAGCAGCCGAAGTGAAATTTGTCGATCGTCAGCGTGTCGTCGATGAGTTGCAGCGCTGCTTCCGGTTGGCCGGTTTTGCGCAACAAAGCCACTTTCAAATGCCGGGCGGAATGGCCGTGCCAGTTCCGCACCAGCGACCGGTCGACCAGTTCGAGGGCTTGCCCGTAATCCTTGCGTCGGGTGGCAATGCGGGCCAATTCCAGGAAAGCGGTGTCCTGCCAGGACGCGTTCCAGGTTGCTTTGAAGAACGCGTCGTAAGCTGCGTCGTACCGCGCCAACTTGGTCAGGCAAAGGCCCAGGTTGTAGTAGGCTTCGCCATCGTAGGGATTGGGGTTGCGGGCGGTGAGGGTTTGGATGGCCGCTCGGAAATACGGCTCAGCTTTGGCAAATTGCCCGTGTTTGTGGTACCAAAGGCCCAGCGCGTTATTGCAGTGGCTGTCTTTCGGGTCCCGGCGCAGGGCTTCTTCGTAATAATCCGTGGCAGAATAGGTGGCGTGGCGGTACTGCTCGATGTGGTGGCCCGTCAGGTACAATTGCTCGTTGTTCTCGACCTCGGCGGGCCGCTTTGCCGCGATAGCTGGCTCGGGAATGGCGGGTTCGGCACTTGTGTCGTCGGGTTGGTAGGCCACCAGTTCGACGCCCTCGGCCGTAGTGACACTTAGCCGAATGGCAGTCGGTTGGCTCACCGCGTGGGCCAGGGTATGCAGAAAAGGGTGCTCCGGCGACAGGTCCAGGCTTTGTTCAAAAACGATGCGTTCGCTATCGGTCAGCCGGACGATGGCACCGGAATAAGCGGCCGTGGTGTAGGCGCTGATCCGCAATTCGTTCTCAGCAAATTCCAGATTGACCGCCGCTTCCTTCGTAGCGTTTTTTACCAAGCCAATCTCGCTGTAAGGCATGAAATACTGCACGAAGGTACGCTCTTCGTTAGGCATGATCCAGGAAAAATCGGGCTGATTATCCGTAAATACGCCCGTCATCAGTTCAATGTACGGCCCATCCTCGTCGGTCAGGTTGCGGTCCCAGGCGTAGCCAAATTCGCCGTTGCCCCAGGTCCACTGTTTCTTGCCGGGCGATAAATGGTGGCTGGCCACGTGCAGGATGCCGCCCCGGCTGTCGTGTTCGTAACCGCCCACAAAATCGTATTTCGACGATGCCGCCATGTACGACGTGGGAACGGGTATATTCTTGTAGCGTGAAATATCGGTTCCCGGTGAATAATCGACTTTGTAGTAGGTGCCCTTTGCGATGGGAAATTCCGAAACGTCGCGTCGGCCGTGGTCGAGCACGGCGTGGACATCGGGCGGAAACACCGACTGGTAGTAGTCGTTGACCTTCACCGCCGGATTGCTCCACCATAAAAAAGTTTGCGGCAGTTCGGTGCGGTTGTAGAGGACGCCCTGAATTTCGAGGTAGGCTTTACCGGGATACAGCCGGAAGCCCGCCATCCCCTTCGTGCCGAATATCCGCTCTACCTCGCTCACCCACACCGTCTTGGAGCCGTCGGCGTGTCTTTCCGTGGTGAAGTCGATGGGTTCAAAGGTACTGGGACGGTGGTGTTGCGGCCAGTTGAACTCAATGCCGCCCGAAATCCAGGGCCCGTTCAGTCCAACGAGGGCGGGTTTGATCACCTGGTTATAATAAATGAAATGACGGTTTTTGACTTTGTCGAAGGCCATCTGCACCCGTCCGCCCAACTGCGGCAGAATCATGATTTTCAAGTACTCGTTTTCCAGATAAACCGCCTGGTAGGTCTGGTCTTCCTTATCGTCGTTGATTTTCTCGATCACGGCGTTGGGGTACACCACGCCGCTACTGCCCTGATAGACTCGTTTTTCGAGAAACATTGGATTTTTTTCGGGCTGTCCTACTCCGTAGGTGGGAATCATTATCGGTTCTTCCCAGACCCGTACTTCTTGTGCGTTCATGTCTTTTAGGTTATTAGGTCGGTCCGACGTTTCATTTAGGTTTTGGTTCAACCCGTTATTTTTTTGTCGATGCATCGAGGGTGAGTTCCTTTTGAAATAGTTGTTCGACTTTATCCAGGGAAACTTCCTCCGTGGGGTTGAATTTGTTGCTGTTCATATAGGTCAACAGACTGTATTTTAGCTGCCGCGCTGAGGGACGGTTAGCGATGTCAGTGTCCAGGTCGACGCTGCACACCATGAGTTTCCCCCGGCCTACCTGCGCTTCGAACACCAGCGACAACCGTCGGTTCTTGAACCAGTCGTCGATGGGTTGAATCAGCGGGCGCAGGCCTTCAGGAAAATCGTTCAGAATAATGGTTTGGGCGTGCATTACGATGTCTTGCCACTGGTAGTTGCTGCTCATTTCGGTGGGGAACGTAGCAAATAGCGGATGCTTCGGATTGCAGACCAGTCCTAGCGTTAGGGGAGGCTGGTTTTTCGTCCAGGAAGTATTCCAAAAAATGGGCGAAAAGCCGATGGCGACTTCAGCCCCCTTACCCTGCTTCACATGCCCATAAGGCAGCAACAATACATTGGCCCCGTTTTCGAGTTGCTTCGCTACGTCCGGGGTCAGTTCATTCGCCACGACGACGTCACCCACGGCAGCATCGGGGTTGACACTGGCCGGGTATACCCAGATAGTCCAGGAATTGGTGATCGGTCCGCCGGTGCGGGGCGTTCCTTTCAAAGCCACTTTCAGCGTTAGCATTTCCGGTTTTTTGAAATCTGACAGCGGGATTTGGGCTGTTCCAACCGATTGGCCATTGTCAATCAACACCCTGGCTTTCGTGAAACTACCACGTTGCACGGCTTTTCCAGCTGTGTTCAGGAGTTGCCAGTCGATGGTCTGGTTTTTGAGTTCGTCAGGACCGAAATGCGCGATTTCCAGCGCGGCTTGCACGGTTTCGGTATTCTCATAGATGAGCTTTTCCATCCGCGCCAGCAAAACCGTCGAGTTTGTGAAGGTGCGGTATTCCTCGGGCGTCGTGTAGCCCTTCGATTCCCAAAATACATCCAGCGCCCCCACCAGCGCCGTTCCCTGTCCCGGAAAGTCATGCAGACCCAGCAACTGGAATCCGGCGAAACCAGGCGTGCGCAGGGCCGCTTCAATATCGGCTTTATAACAGAGGGTTTGCAGCCGTCCTGACGAATACAAAAAGTCTTCTGCCTGGTCGCCCATGCCGGCTTCGTTCAGCGTTTCCCGAAAAATCTCGAAGTTGGTAGGTTTCAATACGCCCGTGTACTTCGAAATTTCTTTAAAGTTGGGGTAAACGCACCATTGCCCAATTTCGTGGCTGACATAAGGCTTCGAACCCGCCTTTTTTATTATCTCGCGCCAGTCGAAATCCGTTCTTGGATTGCCCTGATTGATGATACTTTTCAGACCCTCGCCCCACCGCTGAATGCGGGCGTCGGGGTTGTCCTGGTACTGATTTTCGGGAATTATGGGCCAGCCCGCGCCACTCGTGTACAGCCGACGGTTGTCTTTGTTTTTGAAATGGTCCACCCAGCGACCCAGAAAATCGTTCTGGTTGGCCCCGCCCGGCTCGTTGCCGTAGGCCATCAGACAAAACGACGGGTGGTTTCCATACTGCCGAACAATGCGTTCCGATTCGGCGTAAATAAAGGCATCCACGACCCCGCCCGTCCCCACCGCGCTAACCTCATTGGCCCACAACGGACTCTCGATTTGTAGGTAAAGCCCCAGCCGGTCGGCCACGGCAAAAGCGGCTTCGGGTGGGCACCACGAGTGAAAGCGCAGGTGATTCAGGCCGTATTCTTTGGCCGTTTTCATGATTTTCTCCCAGGGAGCTTCCGTCGTGGGCGGGTAGCCCGTCAGCGGAAAAGCCGCGCAATCGACATCGCCCCGCAGGAAAATGGGCCGCCCGTTAATGGCCAGCCGGGAACCGACCGCCTTAATTTCACGCATCCCGAACAACACTCCCTTTCTTGCCAATTCCTTCCCCTGCTCATCCACCAAACGAACCGTCAGTTGGTACATATTGGGGTCGAATTCATCCCAGAGTTGGGGATTGGGAATGGGGTAGTTGACTGCTAGTTCGGTGGTTTCGCCGGAAAAATTGACCGGAATATTTAACTCCGACAACGTCGCTTTCTTACCCGTCGTGCTGCTTGCCCGCAAAACCAAATTGCCTTTAAATAAGTGATGCCGGGGCTGTTGTAATGAAACGGTAACGTCGATGGATTGTGTACTTAACTTTGGCCGTACCTGCACATCTTCCACAAATACCGGCAAACCAACACTTAGCGACAAATCGCCAATCAAACCATTCCAGTTGGTTTGCGTATGGTCGGAAACGCTGTGCGCGTTGTTGCCCACATTGACGATGTAGCGGTTATCGACCCTAATAACAATCGTATTTTTGCCGGGTTTGAGCTGCTTGCCAAGGTCGAACTCATGGGGAGCGACCAGACTGTTGCGAGTGCCGCAAAACTGCCCATTCACGTACACCATCGTTTCCCAGTGGCAGCGTTCGAGGTTTAGAACGATGCGTTTTTTGGCCCAGTCGGCGGGAATGTCAATTTCTCGTTTGTACCAGGCCGGTCCGGCGTAGTAATTTTCAGGTTTGAGCCAGAACGGTATTTTGATAGGGTCCTGGCGATACTTTTTGTAGCGGTCGGCGAGGAAGTAGCTGCTGTCGACGATTTCTCCCGTCCAGGGCGTAGCCAGTGTCACGGGATTGCCTTTGCCGTTGGTGGTCAGGGAGCCGGGGAGCTTTACTCTGTCGTTAAAATGGTGATTCGGCTTCCACCAGTCTTCCCGAAGTCCCTTATCATCGGGGTCTAAGCGCAGTTGCCATTCTCCAGCCAAAGACAGTTTGTCTTGAGCGAATGAAGGCAAGAGATTGACTAAGCAAAAAACTGTGGCAAGAAGCAGCTGAGCTAAGTTGTTTTTTTTCATTATTTTACTTTTTTAAATTCAAATTATCAACTGTACCGGACGGTCGGCCGCTGCCGTTTGAATCCAGTGGTGCGGAATCTAAAACCATTTGGCTAATTCCTCCACAATCAGCGTATGCCCCTTTTCGTTGGGATGGTTATTTTGCGCCATATATCGGCTCAGTGAATCGCCCTGCTGACGCTTGCCATCGAACGCCTGGTAGCTATCGGCTAGGCCCGTATCATAGCGCTCAGCCAGTTGCCGAATCTGATTGGCGTGCTGATTTAGAATATTGTTTGGGTTGCTCATATTTTCTTTCAAATCTGGCGAGGGCGTAAGCAGAATGACCTTGATGCCTGCTCGCTGGGCTTGTTCGATCATCATTTTCCAAGACTTTTGGGCTTTTTCCAAACCAATCCTCCGATCGTTGAGGGCGTAGTCGATAAACAGTACATCGGGTTTCTGCGCCAGTACGTCGGTTTGGAAGCGCGCCGCACCTTGCTCGGAGTTTTCGCCGCCAATCGCCGTTACTAACACGTTGACGACGGCGTAGGGGTACTTGTCTTTGATTCGCTGCAACAGTTGTTGCGGATAAGCCGCCAAGGTGTTGACAATCGGGGTTTTGAAGTATCCCGCCGGAACGCAGTGGCCGTGAAAAAGTAGGGTGATCGACCGATTCTTGGGCCATTCTTTGGTCAGTTCCAATTTTATATCCGTCAGGTAGGTTACCGGGTCAGCCAGCTTAGGAACGGGCATTCGGTAGCCAGTCAGGAGAGCGAGCAATAGTAAGGCGGGGATAATACCCAAGGCTTTTTTCATCAGAAAATTAGTTATCGGACTTAGTAGCGGTTATCGTCTTGACGGAATCCGGCGTCAGCGAAACCGCCGGTTTGAAGGCATTCGTGTTCATGTAGTTCAGTAAGCTGTACCGCATTTGCCGGGCCACGGGGCGGTTGCTAAGGTCGCTGCTGAGATCGAAACTGCACACGATCAGGCGGCCTTCGCCCACCTTAGCTTCCACGATGCTCGCCAGGTAGCGGTTGTTGGCGAAGTTGTCGATTTGCCGCACAATGGGCGACAGGCGGTTATCCGGCAGAATCATCGTGGTCGATTTTGTGCACAAATCCCACCACTGCCAATCGGTATGGAAGTCGGTCGGAAAGGCTTGCAGCGCCGGGTGCTTGGGGTCGCAGAGCAGGCCCATCGTGGTAGCCTGAGCCGGGAAATGAACTGGACTCCAAAACAGCGGCACGAATTTTCCTTGAATCCCTCGCATCTGGCTGTAGTCGGGGTTGAGCAGAACTTTCTTGCCTTGCGCCAAAGCCAGTAAAGCCTCGTCGGTCGAACGCGTAAACACCACATCCGCCACCGCGTCGGGGACGCTGGCGGGGTACACCCAAATGTGCCAGGTGTTGCGGATCGAAGTCCCTTTCAATGATAAAGTCAGCGTGAGTTGTTTTGCGGTTTTGATGCCCGATAGCTTGGCCTCGATTGCACCGATTGTGTTTCCATTGCCCACCGGTACCGTCGCTTTGGCGAGCGAACCACCAGCGATTTGCTTCCCGGTTTCGTCTTGCAAAGTCCATTCCGGCTGGGCATCGGTCAAAAGTCCGGCCCCGAAGTTGGCGAGCTCGGCGGTGGCGCGGAAGGTCTCTGAATTGAGGTAGGTAGCTTTGGGAAAACGCAGCAATGGCACCACAGGCGAAGACGCCTGGCGGAATTCCTCGGGCGTCAGGATGCCTTTGCTGTCCCAAAACGCATCGAGCAAACCAATATCGGCCGTACCCTGTCCCGGAAAATCGTGCAGGTCGAGCAACTGAATGCCGCTGGCTTCCCTGGTGCGCAGAATTCGTTCCAATTCTTCCTTATAAAGCAAGGCCGCTAACTTTCCGCTGGCCTTCAGGAAGTCACCGGCCAAGGGCAGGAGTCCTTTCTTTTCCAAATCGTCGCGAATGGCAATCAAGTTCACGGGTTCCAGCACGCCGGTGTACTTGCTGATTTCGGCCATACTGGGGAACACGGCGTACTGCCCTACTTCGTGCGTGATCATCGGCACGGGCATCCCAACGAGGGAGGCCGAGTAATCGTCGGTGAAGGCGGGCGCTATCTCGTCAAAAATCCCCTGGCCACGTACCCAGCCCAGTTTGGTGCGCTGAGTAACGAAAAAATCGTCGTCGGCTTCGGGCCAACTACCGTGGGGTGGCTGAAAAGAGTAGCTTGTGGTCGTGTACAAATGGCGTTTGTCAGTTCCTTGAAGGTGCGTCATCAGGCTGTTCAGGAAATCGAAACGGCCTTCCAGTTCGTTGCCCATCGACCAGAAACAAAACGACGGGTGATTGCCGTACTCGCGACTAATGTGGTCGGCTTCGCTGCTCGTGAAGCGGTCGGCTTTGGGGTCTTCACCCACTTGCAAACTCCACAACGGCAGCTCGATTTGTAGATATAAACCCATCGAATCGGCCACGGCAAATGCCGCTTCGGGTGGACACCAGGAGTGAAACCGCAAATGGTTCAAACCGTACTGCCGGGCCGTACCGAAGACTTTCTCCCAACCCGCCCGGTCCATCGGCGGGTGGCCCGTCAGCGGAAAAATGGCGCATTCCAGCGTCCCGCGCAGAAATAGCCTTCGGCTGTTGATATGCAGCAGGCTTTTCTCATTGGTTAAATTCCTAACCCCAAAGGTGGTTTGGTACTCGCTTTTGCGCTTAGAATCGTCCGCCACAAACTTGGCAGTCAGTTGATAAACCGAAGGCGAAAATTCATCCCAAAGCTGCATGGTGGCTCCTAAATTGTAAGTGGCCCTAATTTGGCTCTGTCCCGTATCGACCCGCACGCTTTGTTGGGCTACGGGTAAATCCTTACCATTCAGTCGAGCCGTGAGTTGCAGCGTTCCGGTCGTTGTTTGCCCGGTTTTATTTTGAAATTCCACCGTTATGTTGACAGCCTTCACGGCGATATCCGATTCGGTGCGCAGGTGGCTGATGTACACCGGTTCGTGGGCGGTGAGGGCAAGCTTGCCGATGGCTCCGTTCCAAATGGTTTGGGTTCCGTCAGTGTAGGCGTGGGCCAGGTTGGCGTGGCTGATGTCGTACTGCCGGGTGTTGTTGATGCGCATCAACAGCGTGTGCGTTCCCGGCGTCAGCAGGTTGGTCAAATCGTAGCGGTGCGGGGTCGTTAGGCTTTCTTGTTGCTGGCCGTTGGCTTCTTTGCCGTCCACGAACACCCGACTTTGCCAAAGTACCCTTTCCAGCATTAATTCAATCTGCTTGCCTTGCCAGTCGGTTGGAATCGTGATTTCGCGGCGGTACCATGCGGTGCCGATGTAGCGGTGTCGGCGGGCGGGCTGATACAACGATTCGCGGGTGAGCGAAGGTTTGATGGTGAGCGGATCGCCCAGTCCGGCCTCGTCGGTAGTACCGGGAAGCTGAATTTTATCGGTCATTGGTCGTTTAATCCACCGTTGCGCGCCAAAGTCATCACCCCGGTCCAAGCCAACCTCCCACTCGCCGGCCAGTGAGAGCTCGTTTTGGGCGCTGAGGTCTTTAGGCAAAAAGGCAATACCGATCAGAAAAAGAAGGAAAAGACGCATGTTTTATTCAAAAATCATTTATAAAAAAATTGAAACCGGATTCAACATTGGGCAAATGGGTGAAATCAATCACCCCTGGCTCTAACCTGGGGACTTACAGGGAATACGCCCTTCATCTACCGCAACCAAGGGCTGAAGCCCGAGGCATTGGATAATTTGACCCCGTAATTGATTCCGCTAAAAACAAAATCAATGGGGCATAAAAACATCCTCCATTTGTTCCAGCGTCTTGCCCTTCGTCTCACGTACCTTGCGGAGCACGAAGAAAAACCCGATCATGCAAATCACGGCGTACAGCCAGAACGGACCGTAAGTACCCAGCGTTTCGGCCAGAATAGGGAAGGTAAATACGAGGATAAAATAGGCACCCCACAGCGAAAGAATCGCCACAGAGGAGGCTAAGCCCCGCACCCGGTTGGGGAAAATTTCGGAAATCAGCACCCAGGTGACCGGTGCCAGCGAGGTGGCGTAGGTAGCGATGGCCAACAGCACGAAAATAGACAGTAGGCCCGCCGAGGCGCCGTTTTGCAACAGCAACGCAATAATGACGTACAGAATCGCCAGTCCGCCCGCCCCGAACAGCAGGAGCGGTTTGCGCCCCAACTTATCGACCTGCCACATGGCCACGACGGTGAAAACGAGATTGACAATGCCAATGGCGACGGTTTCGAACAATTGCCGGTCCAGGTTGGCCCCGACGGTTTCAAAAATCGTAGAGGTGTAGTTGATTACGACGTTGATACCGCACAACTGCTGAAAAACGGCCAGCCCAATCCCCACAAAAACAGCGGCCCGGATGCCGGGTTTGAATAAATCAGCCAGCACCACCTTCGATTTATCGGTGGCCGCCGCATCAACGTTAGCCACGGTACTTTCGGCAAAATCGCGCCCCCCGATGCGTTCCAGGATGGCGGTGCCGCGCGCCTTATGACCGTGCAAAATGAGCCAGCGCGGACTTTCGGGCAACCAGGTTACACCGACAAAAAACAGAATAGACGGCACTGCGCCCAACCCAAACATCAGCCGCCAGGAATCTGGTCCATTGTCGGCCAGGCCGTAGTTGACAAGATTGGTGATCAATATCCCTATTACTATAGTCAACTGATTAATGGATACGTTACGCCCCCGAATCTCGGCGGGCGATACTTCGGCGATGTAGAGCGGACTCAACATGGATGCCATACCTACCCCGATGCCCGCGACAAAACGCGCGATCATGAAAGTAGTGAGTCCATCGGAGATAGCCATCGCGATGGACGAAACTGCGAAAATTCCCGCCGCTACCATCAGGGCGGGTCGGCGGCCGTAGCGGTCGGCGATTCGGCCCGCTACTATACAACCTACCATGCAGCCCAGCGCCAGGGTACCCGTCAGGAAGCCTTCCCACCAGGCAGTGAGCCCAAAAACGTCTCTAAGTAGGGGTAATGCTCCGGCGATGACGGCAAAGTCAAAGCCAAAAAGGTACCCACCCAAGGCAGATATGAAGGAGATTTCCAGAGAGTAATGGTTATTAATGGAGACTTTTTGCATACGATTTATTACACTATTCAACCAAATAATTGCAAAATTACAAGTCTGTTGTTTACATTTACATAGTGAATCTTACGAAAAAGGTGGATGATATTATTATTTTCCGATTGGTACTTAAAAGCATGAAGCGAGTAAAATGAACCTTTTGAACAGATTCATAAAATTATCTATCATTACCAAGATATTCTCCATTGACTTAATCCTACGCTATAGGCAAATTTGTAAAAAATAGACTTTACGGAATAGAATTATGATGAATTCAAAAAAGTAGCCTGGTGTTTGGACAAAATAGTAATTGCCATACGTCACTCAATAAGCAGGATGTTTCACAATGCACTCTGGATAGATTTTCTCCTGTTTATAATTTATCCCGTGGAGAGCTGCTAGCCTGGGTTATTCACTCAAAACGTCGTCTTGTGAACGGAGATGATCCAAACTCGATAACGTATCGAATAAGTAACTGGATTGAACAGTTTCCTGATTATGAGCAGTATATATAAAAGATGCGATACGGAATCAGATTATAAACTGATGCGGTTCTGTGATTTTAGTTAGGTCGTTTTATCAATAGATTTTAAAGATGAAGATTCTTGTAATAGCGGTCGGGGCGGCGCTCATGATCTGGTTTTCCACCTGGTTTGGTCTGTTTGAAAAGGAAATAGATTACAACGCGGAAGTCAAGCCGATCCTGAACAAGAATTGCATGGCCTGCCACGGCGGGGTCAAGCAGGCGGGCGAGGTCAGCTTTCTTTTCGAAGAGGAGATGCTGAACCCCGGAAAGTCGGGCAAAATTCCCGTCGTGCGCGGCGACGCCGACGCCAGCGAGATGATTCGCCGCATCCTGACCGACGATCCGGATGAGCGCATGCCCAAAAAAGGTCCTGGCCTGACCGAGGAAGAAGTAAGTACTTTAAAAAAATGGATCAACCAGGGTGCCAAATGGGGTAACCACTGGTCGTATGAGCGCGTCGAGCGGCCTGAGGTGCCCACAAATGGCGGCTTTTGGGCGCGTCTGGGTATTGGAAATCAGGACGAAATCAATTGGCCGAAAAACGAGATTGACCATTTTGTCCTGAAAAAATTAAAGGAAAAAAACCTCAGTCCCGCGCCGGAAGCCGACCGCGCTACGCTCATTCGGCGGGTTAGCCTCGACTTGACGGGCTTGCCACCGACGCCCAAAGAAGCACGCGATTTTATCAATGACAAAGCCCAAAACGCTTACGAAAAAGTAGTCGATCGGCTCCTGGCTTCCCCGTCCTACGGCGAGCGCTGGGCCGCGATGTGGATGGATCTGGCCCGCTACGCCGATACCAAAGGCTACGAGCGCGATGGGGGCCGGAGCATCTGGGCTTACCGTGACTACGTGATTAAGGCGTTCAATCAGGATAAACCATTCAGTGCTTTTACAGCGGAGCAATTGGCGGGTGATCTGATGTCGGCTGATTCCGACGGCCTTCCGACCGACGAACAGCTCATCGCTACGGGTTTCCACCGTAATACGATGAACAACGACGAAGGCGGTACCGTGGACGAAGAATTCCGCGTGGCGGCCCAGATCGACCGCGTCAACACGACCTGGGAAGTATGGCAGGGAACGACGTTCAGTTGTGTGCAATGCCACAGCCACCCCTACGACCCTATTCCGCACGACGATTACTATAAGTACATGGCGTACTTTAACAGTACGCGCGACGAAGATGTGTCCAACGACACGCCTACACTTCGCTTTTTCTCGGGTGAGGATTCGGCCCGCCTCGAGCGCGTGAAAGCCTGGGTACGCCAGCACGATCCTGAGCAATCAAAGCAGGTGACGCGATTCATGCGCATTACCGAACCAAAGATCAATTCCCACGATTTCGATGAATACGTCAGATCATCGCTGCTGGACGCTAAGTACTATGGTGGGCAGTCCGGCGGTTCGACCCGTATCAAGAACGTACCGTTGACGGGCAAGAACCGAATGTTAATCAGTTTTGTGCGTGGCTCCGAATCGGCGCGAATGAGCGTTTATATTGATTCGCTGCGCGGCACTAAGTTGGCGGTGGTGCCCATTCCGACGGCGAGCGATTCGGTCGTGATCGTGCCGCTGCCGGAAATCGAGGGGACACACTCCCTTTACCTATCATTCAACGACCCGCTAAAAACTGAAAATTTCACGTCTATCAAGTGGGTAGCCTTTCAGGAAGCACTGCCCGGCGAGCAGGCCGCCGGCTATCAAGCTATGCTGCTGGATTATGCCAAATCACTGAAAGACGGCGGCCGTCGGACGCCCATCCTTTGGGAAGGGCGCGATAACCTGGCGCGCAAAACGCACGTCTTCGAGCGCGGCAACTGGTTGGTGCCCGGCAAGGAAGTCAAGCCCGCCGTGCCCGCCACCTTTGGAAAAATAGCCAAAAAAAATCAACCCGCTGACCGCCTGGAACTGGCGCGGTGGATCGTAAACCGCGATAATCCCCTCACCGCCCGCGTGATGGTCAATCGGTTGTGGGAGCAGCTTTTCGGCTTGGGCATTGTGGAAACCGTCGAGGACTTCGGTTCACAGGGCAGCGAGCCCACCCATCGCCAATTGCTGGATTGGCTTGCCGTCGCTTACATGGAAGACGACCATTGGAGCACCAAGCAATTGTTGAAAAGAATCGTAACGTCGGCCACCTACCGCCAGAGCTCGGCAACCGACAAGGAAAAACAGCAAATAGACCCTTACAACTACTGGTTGGCCCGTGGTCCGCGCGTGCGCCTGAGCGCGGAGCAAGTTCGTGACCAGGCGTTGGCCGTCAGCGGACTACTGGCGCGCAAAATGTACGGACCCAGCGTGATGCCGCCGCAGCCGGAGGGCATCTGGCTGTCACCCTACGATGGCGCAAGCTGGAAGGAAAGTAAGGGCGAGGACCGCTACCGCCGGGGACTTTACACTTACTGGAAACGTACGGCTCCCTACCCGTCGATGACGACTTTCGACGCCCCAAGCCGGGAGTTCTGTCAGTCGCGGCGCATCCGTACCAATACACCGCTGCAAGCTTTAGTGACGCTCAATGATCCGGTCTATCTTGAATCGGCTCAGCGTTTGGCGGTATTTATGCAAAGCAAAGCCGAAACCCCCGAAGCGCAATTGCGGCTGGGCTACCAAAAACTAACCTATCAAACCATCAAGCCCAAAAGTTTAGCGGTGATGTTGGGGGTTTACAATAAAGCATTGAAGGAATACCGCCAGAAACCGAACGAGATTGACAGTCTTTTGACTTACGTCCCGCGGCACAAGTCGCCCGAATTGGCGGCACTGACGGTATCGGTCAATGTTTTGCTGAATCTGGATGAAGTGGTGACCAAGGAATAAGCTTTTAAAGTGGTGTTCGGGGATGAAGGTCAACCGTTGATGGTCAGCGGGCTTTTTTAAGACATGATATTAATATGAGCGATATAAATAACCTGTTCAAAGAACTGCAACACGCCGAGCTACAACGGCAGACGAGGCGACATTTTTTGAAAGAGTGCAGTTTCGGCCTGGGGGCCATTGGGCTAGGCTCGCTGTTGGGCAGTTGTGGTACTTCCAGCGCCGGAACCGCCGCGCCCGCTCTGCCCGATGATCCTATGGCGGTCAGGATGCCCCAGTTCGCGCCCAAAGCCAAGCGGGTCATTTACATCCACATGGCGGGGGCGCCTTCGCAACTCGAACTTTTCGACTACAAACCCGAGCTCGAAAAATACCACGGCAAGGACTGCCCGGCCGAGTTTTTGGAGGGCAAGAAATTCGCGTTCATTCAGGGGGTACCCAAGATGCTGGGCCCGCAGGGAAAGTTTGCGCAGCACGGGCAGTCAGGCGCCTGGATTTCCGATTATTTGCCGCACCTGCAAACTGTAGCCGATGAGGTGACTTTCCTGAAAGCTATGCACACCGATCAGTTCAACCACGCCCCGGCTCAGTTGCTTATGCACACAGGCAGCCCGCGGTTGGGACGGCCCAGTTTGGGCGCGTGGTCGGTTTACGGGCTGGGCTCCGAGAATCAGAACCTGCCGGGCTTCATCGTGCTGGCGTCGGGCGGCAAGCAGCCCGACGCGGGTAAGAGCGTGTGGGGGAGTGGTTTCCTGCCATCAGTGTACCAGGGAGTACAGTGCCGCACGGGCGGCGACCCGGTGCTGTACGTGAGCGATCCCAGCGGCATGAACCGCGATATTCGCAAGAATACGATCGAGGCCATCAACGAAATTAACCGTCAGACGTACGAAGAAGTCAAGGACCCCGAAATCCTGACGCGCATCAGCCAGTACGAAATGGCCTTTCGGATGCAGATGTCGGTACCCGAGGTGATGGACGTATCCACCGAGCCGGAGTACATCCGCGACATGTACGGCGTGAAACCCGGCGACGGCTCCTTTGCCATGAATTGCCTTTTAGCCCGGAAACTGGTGGAAAACGGCGTCCGCTTCGTGCAGCTTTTTGACTGGGGCTGGGATACCCACGGTACCAGCGCCGACGGGGCCATCGAAATCGGTCTGCACGACAAATGTCGCGAGTCGGACCAGGCGGTATCCGCGTTGCTGAAAGATTTAAAAATGCGGGGCTTGCTCGACGAGACGCTCGTGGTGTGGGGCGGTGAATTCGGCCGCACGCCCATGCAGGAAAACCGCAACGGCACGGTACTACCCTTCATGGGCCGCGACCACCACCTGGAAGCCTTCACGGTTTGGATGGCGGGCGGCGGCGTCAAGCAGGGATTCAGCATGGGCGAAACTGATGAGCTGGGCTACTATGGTGTGAAAGATAAAACGCATGTCCACGACTTGCAAGCCACGATTCTGCACCTGATGGGCTTTAACCACGAAGAATTTACCTATCCTTTCCAGGGCCGCAACTTCCGCCTGACCGACGTGGCCGGGAAAGTGATCAAGCCGATTCTTGCCTAAACAATTTTATGCTTTCCATTTTCCTGCTGCAAGTTTCCGACTGGGCCATTTTCTTTGGCCGCTTTCATCCCGTTCTGGTGCACTTTCCGATTGGCTTCCTGCTGCTGGCCGCTTTGCTCGTCATCGGCAAGCGACTCGGCAAAGTCAGTATCGGCGACGGCACGATCTCACTTATTCTGCTGGTGTCGGCCGTCGCTGCCACGTTGGCTTGCGGAGCGGGCTACCTGCTATCACTGGGTGGCGGCTACGACGAAGAGATTCTGGACGAACACATGTGGCAGGGCATCGGCGTGGCGGCTTTTGCGTGGGTGGCTTGGGCAGTCAAGTCTGATTTTGCCCATAAAAAACTTCCCGCCAGCGGGTTCGTGTACCTGCCCGCGCTGGGCGTCGCCACGATTCTGACAATGGTCGCCGGCCACCACGGCGGCAGCCTGACCCACGGCGAGGGGTATTTGACCACCTATACTCCCGAACCTTTTCGGGCCATGGCGGGCATGGAGCCCCGACGCGAGGAAATGACTGAAATCAAACCCATCGCCAACGTTTCAGAGGCCATCGTGTATCAGGACATCGTGCAGCCGATGCTCAACGTGCATTGCACATCCTGTCATAACGGTACAAAGCAGAAGGGCGATTTGCGCATGGATAGTTTCGCCCACCTGACCAAAGGCGGCGAGGGCGGCCCGATTTTCGTGGCGGGTAAAAGTGCAGAAAGTAAAATGCTCAAACGCTGCCGGCTGCCCCTCGACGACGACGACCATATGCCGCCCAAAGGCAAGCCCCAACTATCCGAAAATCAAATCACCTTGCTGACCTGGTGGATCGACCAGGGCGCGCCCGTCGACAAAAAGGTGGCGGAGTTAAAAGCCGACGACAAGATCAAGCCCGCTCTGGCCTCCCTGAGCGAGGGTGAAAACGCCGAACAAGGGGACGGCTATAACGCCACCGGCTCGCCCGTGTTGAGTCTGAAAGTACCCGCGCCGGACGAAAAGGCAGTGGCGGCCCTCCAATCCGTTGGGCTGTTGGTGAACCCCGTAGCGGTCGAGCAAAATCTTCTGGAAGTGAGCGCGGTGAACGCCAAAGATTTTTCGGATGCCAAAGTAGCCCTGCTCACCCCGCTGGCGCAGCAAATAATTTGGCTGAAACTCGGTAACACCCAAATCACCGACGCGACCCTGATCAAAATCGCTAAGCTTAAAAATCTTAACAAACTGCATCTTGAATACACGGCCATCGGCGATGCCGGATTAAAGAATCTTCATGACTTACCCTACCTCGAATACCTCAACCTGATTGGTACCAAGGTAACCGACGCCGGGCTGCAAAGCCTGGTGGGTTTGAAAACAGTCAAGAACGTATATGTCTGGAAATCCGCCGTGACGGAAGCCGGCATCGCCCAACTCCGTCAGGCCCGCCCCGACCTGAATGTCGTCACGGGACTTGATGAAATTACCGTTGCCGCCTTCCTGCAAGCGGGTAAGGCGGACTCGGCGCAATTGGCTAAGGAAGAGAAGAAATGATTACATATCAGCGAAGGATTTGAGTTATTCAAAACAAAAATTTACGGCTGTAGAAGTTAAAGAAAAAATAAAGCATAAAGTCGGGACGATGACGAAAGCCCCGCTGGACATGTCCGAGGAAGAATTGGCCGAGTGGAAGCAGGAATGCGTCGAAAACGCCCGGAAGTATCTTTTCTCCGTTGGGCAGTCGCTGGCGTATCGGCGGAAAAACGGACGTTTCGTTGGCGAATTTGAAGATAGGCGAATCGAGATTGTACGATGAATATCTACCTCACTACGACTATTTGAAATCCATTGCTTCGGTGGTGGCTAATAAAAAAATACATCTACTGATGTTTCTAACGAACAGTCTTAAATTATGTATAGACCGGGCAGCGAAACGTCATGCTTCCGGCGGTCACGAGGTAAAGCCGGAGATCATCGTGGAGATGTACCAGAACACTTTCCCCTTGTTCGGGCAGAACAAAAATCTGTTTCACAGCGTCCGTATGATGAACGTGACGAATAAATCCGTTCGCTAATTTAGCCGTAAAACCAATTCTATCCCTGCTTGGATATCTGAAAATAGCTTGGAAGGCTATCTTGCTCAAAAGCACCTTTCTTATATTGTTTTTCCAATTCGTAAGATTCCCATCTGACGTTTTATATCCTTTTTCGGGCATAAAACCGGGCAAGGAGGGCTATCTTCTTTTTTAATTAAACGCGGCTGGGGAATTATCCGCTACCATTGACGCTCACTTTGCCGCCGGCGTCAATGGCCGAAATGCACAAGTGAAGGGTGTACTTGCCTACGGCGTAGGCCGCCCCGTTTTTACCAACAATGTCAATGAACTTCAAAGATATGTCCGGCGGCCCGGCACGCTGAGATTCGTGGCCGAGAGAGAGACAAAAAGGAGGTGGCGAATCTAAAACCCATATATGAGGCTATGAATGCGGAAAGTGGCTTTGAAATGTCGCTCGGGTTCGTGGCTAGATGGGGGCAGAAGTACCCGCTGTCAAGTCTTGAGTCAACAACTGGGACAATCTTTCGGCTTTCTTCCAATACGACACCGACATTCGGCGCACGATCTACACCACGAATGCTATCGAAGGAATGCATAGTACGGGCCTCCCCGCGTCAGAGTAGAAAAGTGACTAAAACGAATCCGTGCGGCCGGTGCCGGGGCTTTCGCTTTGGACATGGCTTTGCTAAAGCTGTATTACCTGGTTGTGATAGCTATTACTAAGAAGTGGGCGCTGCTGCTCAGGAACTGGTCTTTGACCATGTTGCAATTATACATCAAGTTTGGCGACAGACTACGAGTTGATGAGCATTCATCGGTAATTAGCGAGATTGACACAGTTCATTTTAAAATCCCGATTCATAAAATTATCCATCATTACCAAGATATTCTCCATTGACTTAATCCTACGCTATGGGCAAATTTGCAAAAAATAGACTTTACAGAACAAAGTTTTGGACTTTATCCTTCTTAGTTATCGTTTGATTCGTATTCCCTCTGTTTTTCAATTATAAACCTAACCTTAAAAACTATGAAAAGCTGTTTACTATACCTGCAAATTTTCGGATTGCTGGTTTTATGCACACTCACTGCCTTCGCCCAGGCTCCGGTTACGGGTAAAGTAGTGGATGATCAAAACGCGGGTATTCCCGGTGTGACCGTTTCGGTGAAAGGAAAAACGCGGGGCACGACAACCGACGCCACGGGGAACTTCCGAGTCGAGGCGGCGCAAAATGAAACGCTGGTCTTCAGCTACGTGGGTTACTCCAGCCAGGAAGTACCGGTCGGCCGCCGCATAAGTTTTAACGTCACGCTTCTGCCAGACACGAAAAGTCTGGATGAGCTGGTAGTGGTTGGTTACGGCACTGTTAGGAAAAGCGATCTGACGGGTTCGGTGTCAACGATCAAAGGCGACGCAATCAGAGAAATGCCGGTCACATCGGTCGACCAGGCCATCCAGGCCCGTGCACCGGGCGTGCAGGTCACGCAGAGTTCGTCGGCACCGGGCGGCGGAATTTCCATCCGGGTGCGCGGGGCCAACTCCATCAACAGCGGTAGCGAGCCGCTGTACGTCATCGACGGTTTCCCGATGTACCCCGACAACGGGGCCATTGGCACGGGCGGCAACCGGCAGTCCAGCAACGCGATGGCGACCATCAATCCTAATGAAATTGAAAGTATCGAAATCTTGAAAGACGCCTCGGCGACCTCAATTTATGGCTCGCGCGGTTCTAATGGCGTGGTACTGATTACGACCCGCCGGGGTAAGGAAGGCCAGAGCAGCGTCGACTACCAGGGATCGTATTCGACCCAATCCATTGCTCGTAACATAGATGTGCTCAATGGAGGCGATTACGCCCGCTACCTGAATCTGTTGGAAAAAAGCCAAGGCGGTAGTCCGCGCTTCACCGATGCACAAATCAACGAAATAGGGCAGGGGACCAACTGGGTGGATGCCATCACGCGGACGGGTGGGCTGTCGAGCCACCAACTTTCCTTTACGGGCGGCAACAAGAGTATGCGCTACGCCGTCGTGGGTAACTACTTGGGTAATCAGGGTATTATCAAGAATACGGATTTCAAACGGTATGGTTTTCGGCTCAACATTGACAACGATTTCCTGAACGGTCGGGCCACGTTGAGCAACAGTTGGTCGTACAACCGCACCAGCAGCAGCAACGTCCCCACGGACCGCGGTGGTCCCGGCGGCATCATTATCACGGCCCTGGGCCTCGACCCAACGACCCCCGTTTATAATCAGAACGGCCAATACAACTACCCAAGCTACGACCAACGCTTCAATATCAACCCGCTGGCCGAGGCAAATGAAGGCGTAGATAAGGACAACACTAATCGCTTATTCGGTACCACGGCTCTTACCTTTCGGATTATGGATGGGCTGCAATTCCGCACCAGCATTGGAGCCGACATTGTGAGCGCCGAGCGTACCACGTTTTATAATAGTTTTACCTACCTCGGCCGCCAAAACGGGCGCGAATTGCAAAAAGCCAACCGGAACGTCAACAGCGTGCTGAACGAAAACATCCTTAGCTACAATAAGCAAATTGCCCCCGGCCAAACGATCGACGCCACGCTGGGTTACACCTACCAGCAGGAAAGGAACCTGTTCAATTCCATCGCTACGCGTGGATTGCCTTCCGATGATGCACTGTCGGTCAACCTGCAAAATGGCAGCAAGCCACAGACGCCGTTTTCCGGTCGTCAGGACTGGGCGTTGGAATCGTTTCTGGGTCGGATCAACTACAACTTTAAAGATCGCTACCTGCTGACTGTCACCGTTCGGCGCGACGGCTCGTCCAAGTTTGGCCCCAATAACAAGTGGGCTACTTTCCCCTCGGGGGCCATCGCCTGGCGCGTAGTTAACGAAAAGTTTTTCGAGGGATCGGGATTTGGCCGGGTATTCAACGACTTCAAATTCAGAGCCAGTTACGGGGTTACCGGTAACTCCCAAATTCCCGTATACCGTTCGGTGGGCGGTCTGGTTCCCTATAATTACGTGTTTGGCGGCAGCCTGGTGGCGGGCTATGGCCCCAACCGGATCGCCAATCCCGATCTGAAATGGGAAAGCACCGCAATGCTCGACCTGGGTCTCGATCTGGCGCTCTTGAACAACCGCCTGTCGATGACTTTCGACGTTTTTAGCAACAAAACCTCCGATCTGTTGCTGGATGTGTCGATTCCACAGAGCACCGGATTCAGTACCATCCTGCTCAACTCCGGCTCGCTGACCAACAAAGGGCTCGAATTTTCGACCAATTATAAGGTCATCAGCAACAAAGCGTTGAGCTGGGATCTGAGCGGTAACATTTCGTTTCTCCGCAACAAAATTACCAGTCTGGGCCAGAGCACGCCCTTCTTCGCCAACAGCACGAGTGGCCACTTAGGCGTGTTTGGTAGCTGGGTGGAGGCGGGCAATCCCATCGGAGTTTGGAAAGGCTATACCTATACAGGTCTATTTCAATCGGACGATGACGCCAAATCCTACGCGGCCAAAGCGGGCTATCCCAAATACGAGGACGTCAACGGCGATGGTAAGTACACCGCCGAGGATTACCAAATTATCGGCAATCCCAATCCGAAGTTTATTTGGGGTTTAAATTCCAATATGAAATACAAAGACCTAGACTTTACACTTTTCTTCCGTGGTGTTCAGGGTAATCAGATTCGTAATTTGCAGCAGTCGGAAATGGGCGACGGCGTGCAGAAAATCAATCAAGTGGCCAACATCCTGACCGATTCCTGGACCCCAACGCACACCGACGCTAGTCGCCCAGTTGTCGACGGTCGCCGCGATTTTATTTCGTTCCGTCGCTCGTCTTATTTTATTCAGGATGGCTCGTTTGTTCGGTTGCAAAACGTGGTGCTAGGCTACACGCTGCCGCTCCAAAGCAAGTTTATTCGCAGCGCCCGCTTCTACGCCAGCGGCCAGAACTTATTCGTAATCACCAAGTATAAAGGCTTCGATCCCGAGGTGAACAATCAAGGCCAGAACAACCTGAACCGAGGCGACGACTACGACGCCTACCCCCGCGCCCGCATGTTTACGCTGGGCGTGAACCTCGGCCTGTAAAATTTTAGAACACCTAACCGCAGAATTTATTATGAAAATTAACGTGTCTTCCCGCTTTACATATGCGCTTTCGACGGCCCTGCTGGTGACGGGCCTGAGTTGTTCTGACTTAAAAGAAAACCCGGACTTTATCAACCCGGATACCTTTTACAAGTCGGCTACCGAACTCCAACTGGGCGTCAACGGCGTGTACGCCAACCTCAACTCCGGTTTTTCCGGTTACTTCTACGACCGCTACGTTTTTGAATGCCTGACGGGCGACCAGATCGGTTGGGAGAAAGGGCCGCTGCAATACAATTTAGGCAACGTTAGCCCGGCCGATGAGTACATCGAGGCGTATTGGTCCATCAGCTACCGCTCCATCAATCGCGCCAACGCCATCATCGAAACGGCCGACGCGATGAAAGACCCCACCAACGATGCGCTGGTCAAGCGATTGAAGGGCGAAGCGCAGTTTCTGCGAGCGTTCTATTACTACGGTCTACTGAGTTATTTCGACAACCCGCCCCTTACCATTAAATCCACCAAAGGCATCAGCGAACTACCTACGAACCAAGGCGGCAAACGGGCGGTGATCGATCAAATTTATGCCGATGCTAAAGCGGCGGCGGCGGTGTTGCCAGCTTCCTACACGGGTATAGACGAAGGACGGGCCACCAAGTGGGCTGCCATGGCGGTTTTGATGAAGGCGCAGTTGTGGGACGAGAAATGGGCGGAGGCCAAAGCCACGGCCGAGGATATCATCAACAACAGCGGCATCCAGTTATTTCCCGACTTCGGGTCCAACTTCGACCTGACGCACGAAAATCAGGGCGAGCGCCTGTTTGAGGCGCAGGTGTCGGCGGCGGCCAATTCCAATCAGTACCAGGTGCATTCGGCGCACTTTAATCCCGAGGATTATCCCAGTCAACTGGGCGGCGCGGGCTGGAGCTGGCTAAGCGCTACGCAGGAATTCCGAGCGGCCTACGACGATAAGGACAAACGTATCCCCGCTACTTTTATCGAAACCTACCCAACGGGTCGTTTAGGCAAGGTCGACGGCCAGTATCCGATGGTAAAGTGGAGCCAGAAGGCTGATTTTAACCTTTCCCGCTTCGGCGGCATCGTGAAGTCCGACGCCAACCCGAAGGACCCTTCCCAGCTGATTTTCGGCAAAGCGTGGTCCAATAAGCTGGTCGAATTGGGTACCGACTGGACCAATACCGAGAAAAATACCATCTACATTCGCCTGGCGGACGTGCTGCTGGGCCACTCAGAAGCCTGTAATGAAAGCGGACAAGGCGACAAATTCATGGGAATCAATAAGGTACGCGGACGGGCTGGCCTGGCCCCGCTAAGCGGATTGAGCCAATCGCCCCTACGCGATGCCATCGTGATGGAGCGCGAGCAGGAATTCGCCTTCGAGCAGCTGATGTATCCCGAGCTACGCCGGAAAAGCAAATTCGGCGGTCAACCCGATTACCTAGGTGACCGTATAAAGCACTATACAAGCAAATACACCATCGGTCGTACGCTTAAAGCGCGCGATTATGTGCTGCCATTACCCCTAAAAGAAATGCAGGGCAATCCGAATGTTACCCAAAACATGGTGTGGCAGTAGTTGTTTTTGATTTCAATTTTAAGGAAAGGGCTTTTC
>JBBSSJ010000023.1:0-27992 GCA_038242095.1 Cytophagales bacterium | reverse complement strand
GTGCCGCGCCAGGTACGGTCTTTAGTAAAGTGCCGCTCGACCCAGGTCGCGCCCAGCGTATAGGCGGCGATGTCTACTGAAATGCCTAAGTGATGGCCCGAAAAGCCCACTTCTTTGACGCGGTCACCGTATTTTTCCTTAATACGGCGAATTTCCAACAAACAAATATCCGTGAACGGAACCGGGTAACCTGACGTGCAGTTGTAGACCACCAGCCGCGTACGCGCCTGATCAGTGGCTTCAAAAAAGGCTACGATCTGCTCGATTTCGTCCAGCGTCGTCATGCCCGTTGAGATGTGGATATCGCCCATATAGTCGTCGCGCAGCAATTCGAGCATCTCGAAATGATTGTTGCAAGCTGAGGGTACTTTGATAAAATCAGGCGCGAGTTCGGCAATCTCACGGGCCGAGCTGACGTCCCACACCGAAGTAGCGTAGCCGATGCCGACCGACTCGGCATAGCCTTTCAGCTGGGCGTGTTGCGACTGGCTGAACTCCAGATACTCGCGGTGCGCGCCATAGGTGGGGCCGTAGGCGTTGTAGGGTACCGGATGCGGCGCATCGTACTGGTCGACGGTGAGGAGTTCGCGTGAGTTGCGTTTCTGAAACTTGGCGTAGTCGGCTCCGCATTCTTTCGCTAGCCTGATGAGTTCTTTGGCAATATCGAACTGCCCCATGTGGTTGCAGCCGATCTCGGCGATAACTTTTGGTCTTGTATATTCCACTTACCGGGTGCGGGTTAAGCGTTGAAAATATTATTTTTAACTGCGTTCTCTGCTGGTCCATCTTTTGAGTCGACCTTTCCAACTTGGGGCCGACGGCGTCAGATAATCATTGGCCTGATAACCGTAGCCGTATTGATAACTGCTATGGCCTGAGCCGTAGTAGGTGTTACTGGTAAGGCTGCTGTACAAATTGTCGGGATAAAAGTCGTTGACGACGATTTTCATCTCCTTGAGCTCGTACTCGTCGGCCAGTTGCCCGGCCAGGCGATAGGATTCTTGCTGAGAATACAACCAGCGAATCACAAAAATGACGTGATCACTCCGGCGCAGAAGCGGCACGTTGTCTGCCACCAGCCCTACCGGGGCGGTATCCATAAGTACATAATCGTAGTGCGTTTTACAAAAAGCCAGTAACTCGTCCATGGCGGGTCGCTGCAAGAGCTCGCCGGGATTAAAAGGTGACGACCCGGCGGGAATGTAGTCGAGATCTTTGACTTCGGAGGCATAAATCACCTCGGCAATGGCCTCCGGTGTCTGTAGGTGGTCGCTCAGCCCGTAAGATTGGCCGTTGCCAAAAAAGAGGTGTACGCGCGATTTGCGCAGATCGGCCCCGATCACGATCACCCGCTTGCCAATCCGCGATAGCGAAAGCGCCAGGTTGGCCGTTACGAACGATTTTCCTTCACCCGCCCGTTCGGACGTAATAAGAATGAGTTTTCCTTCCGTTTTGTCAGGATTGGCAAGGGACGATTTGGCAAAACTCAGTCGAGTCCGCAGTGCGCTCAGCGATTCGGTAAACACCGTGCGATCGCCGGAAAGCACGGAAATATCCTGTTTTGAATGGGTCAATTTGCCCGAAAAGTGAGCCAAAACGCCTAGTAAACTCACCTTGGGATGCTGATCGGCTTTCCCGATGTCGGTAAAGGTGCTGTTGAAAAAACGGGCCAGCAATACCGATCCGAAACCCAGCGTCAGGCCTGCCAGCATAAACAACAGGATAACCCGCCAGGCGATTGGCGAAACCTTATCGGTATCGAACTCTGTAATGACGCTGAACGACGGCAACATCCCGGCCTTGACGATAGAAGACTCAATCTCTTTGTTGAGCAGCAGCGAGTAAATATTCTGGTTTACGTCAAAATCACTTTGAAGATAGATGTAATTTTTCTCCAAAGCCGGAATTCTACTGAACCGCCCTTTCAGTGCTCCCAGGTTTTCGTCGAGAATCTGGATTGTCCGGCGATTTTTCTGATTTTGTAGTTCAATGTTATCCAGGATTTGGCTGCGGTATTTCACCAACTGCTCGTCCAGATTCTTGATGGTGGGCGAACTTGGACTGTACTTAAACATCAACTGCTTGCGCTGCGTGATAAGATCGTTAAAACTTCCCAACAACCCCACCAGTATGCCGTCACTGTTGCCATCGAGGCCCACCGAAAGGTAGTTGACCGTCTCGAAGGTTTTGCCCATGTTGGCTTTCAGCATGTCGATGTAAGCTTTTTGAATTTCGAGCTCGTTCTTGCGCTGTTCCAGCTCCCGCACTTTGGAGGTGATCTCCATAGCCGATTCACTGACATTCAAGAGTTGATTTTTCTGCTTGAAAAGTTCAAGCTCCCGGGCGGCCTGCTTCAGATAAGTGGAATAAATGGCACCCTGCTCCTTAATGAAACCGATGGTCAGGTCCGACGATTGTTGTTTTTGCCTGAGATCGTACTCCCGATAAGACTGCACCAGGTTGGCGAGGAAATCACTCGTGTATTCTCTGTTATGGTATTTGAAAGTAAGGTCCATTACCGGAACGGCCTCCTCGGTTTCCTCCATGTCGATTCGCCACACCATGCCGGTAACGAGCCCGTCGGGGTCGTTGTAGGTAAACTCGAAGGTGTTGCCTGGCTCGGTGTCGATCGCATTTACCCTGAACGTCAGGCCGGGCAATCGTACCACCGACCGGGCTACCAACGGACGCGGCACGGTTTCGTTACTTTCGGTCTTGTAGCTTAAGGCCAGTTCTTCATCCAGGAACAGCGTGCCGTGCTGGTAAACAGCCGGATCATAGCTAATTACTTCTAGTTTTAGCGGCTGTGCGGGATACACATCTATCCGCCGCAAATCCTTCAATCGATAAAAAGTGAAGGGATTTTGCATCTTGATAAGCGTGTTGCGCACCACCTCGGGCGACCGGACGTTGAATTTTTCGGTCAGATAATCAGCGCTTCCCGTATTGAACACGAAGGTAGGTTGCGCCCCGCTAAGCCCGTCGAATTCCGACTTCTTATCGAGGTACTTCAGCGTGACCGTGCCGACGTACTGCGGCGTGACGAATTTGAGGTAAAGAAAGCACAGCGCTCCCGCCGCCACCAGCGACAATACGATCCACCACCAGCGACTGAGGAACACCCGCAGCAGTTTCTGGAAATCGATAGACTCGGAATTACCCAGCAATTGATCGAAGAGGGCACTGTCATCTTCTTTCTTCATACTCGGGTACCTGGTGGTTTAGCAATGGAAGTTCACAGAGAATAGGGAAGGCAGGATTTTGCGCGGCGCGCCGGAGGTAGCCGTACTGGCTGGCGCGGTGCAGGTCGGTGCCCGTAGCGCCCGCCCAACCCTGCCGAATAAGGCGCTCGGCGATGGATTGTTCAATACTGCCGTACTGCCCGCCCAGCGACAGCAAATTTATTTGAAAAATAACTCCCATTTCGTGCAACTCGGCGTAGCGTTCGGGCCGCTCATGCCAGGGACGGTAGCGCTCGGGATGAGCCAGCACGGGTTGCCAGTTTCGATCGATCATGGCCCGCAGCACATCCGTGAAATACGGTAGCTCTGTGCGCATGGAAGTCTCGACGAGCACGTAACGGTCAAACAGCGGCAGTATTTCGTCGCGTTCTAGCAAGGTCATCAGGTAGTCGTCGCCATAGTGTTCGGCGGCGTAGGTAAGCGTGAGGTCGGGCCAGCGCTCGGCGGCTACGTCATGGAGTTGCTGCCAGGCCGCGCGGATCGTGGCCTCGGTGTTGGGGAAAAAATCGGAGCGAATATGGGGCGTGGCGATAATCCTCCGCAAGCCGGCGTCGTAGTGATTTTTCAGGATCTCCAGACTCTCGGCCAGCGAAGGCGAGCCATCGTCGATTCCCGGCAAGACGTGCAAATGAAGATCGGCCCCGATCCCGGCCAAATAGTCGGTGCTAATCTCCGGGCTTATTTTTTTGGTGAAAAAGCTCATGGCCGTCGGGTGGAATTTCTTAGATTGAGGATAACGAGCGTTAAGTTCAGGGCGGTCAGGACGGGCTGGGCAAATACGTACACTCGCTGAAGCTTGACGGCTCTGAGCGAACCCCGCGAGGGCGGAACGTACACAATGTCGTTGTCGTACAGGTTCTGGTTCATAATCAGTGGATCACCCAAATCACGAAAATCGTATTCGATGACTTGACGCTGAATACCTTCCCCCCGAATTACTTGGATTGTATTGTTAGCTTCGGTGTATTTGATGCCGCCCGACCTGGCCAGAACTTCACCCAGCGACATGAAATCTTTTTGCAAAGAAATGACGCCCTGCGCATTGACGGAACCCAGCACTTTCACAATGAGGTTTTCGATTTCTATCTCAAAGAGCGGGTTGCGCACTACATCTTCGTACAAGGAAGACAGCGTGTCGGCCAGCGCCGAACGCGTCAAACCTTCCACTGGCAATCGTCCTTTTTCAGGTAGGCTGATGCTACCATCTGAGCGAACCAACACTCGGAAACCAGCCCCGGCAGTGGTCTCAACCGCGCTGGGGTCGGGAAACAACTCCGACGACCAATTGAGGTTTCTGACCACTAACCGATCACCGGGTTTTATTTCATAAGGACCTTTACTGACCAGTGAAACTACCGGCGGCAGCGACTGCGACACAATCGTAGGGGCGAGCCGTTGCGTACGACAGGCCCCGCAACAGAGCAGCAGCATCAGGAAACATAGTCTGCCGAAGGATATTTTCATGCAGGGGTTTTTTGTTCGTCGAAATGAACGCGCACTTTCTTTAACGCCGAACCGATCACCTGATGCATATCGTAGTAACGATATTCGGCCAGACGGCCACCAAAGATGACGTTTTCCTCCGCCTCAGCCAGGTCCTTGTACTTTTTGTAAAGCGTGTCGTTGCGGTCGTCGTTTATAGGGTAGTAAGGCTCTGCGCCGGTGGCCCATTCCTGCGGATACTCTCGCGTGATGACCGTCTTGGGCTGCGTGCCAAATTCGAAATGCTTGTGCTCGATGATACGGGTGAAGGGCGTTTCGCCATCGGTATAGTTGACTACGGCATTGCCCTGGTGATTTTCGGTGTCCAGCACCTCGTGATCAAAGCGAAGGCTACGGTATTCCAGCGCGCCGAAACGGAAATCAAAGTACTCGTCTATCTTGCCCGTATACACGACGGTATCGGCCAATTGCGAGAGTTCTTTCCTCTGCTCGGTAAAATCGACGCCCAGTCGAACCTCGATACCCTCCAGTAAGCCTTCGGTGAGTTTGTTGTAGCCACCAATGGGTATGCCCTGGTAGCGGTCGTTGAAGTAGTTATTGTCGAAAGTGAACCGTACGGGCAACCGCTTGATAATGAATGCAGGCAACTCGCTGGCCGGACGTCCCCACTGCTTTTCGGTGTAAGCCTTGATAAGCTTTTCGTACATGTCCGTTCCCACTAGCGAAATAGCCTGTTCTTCCAGATTCTTCGGCTCTTTGATACCCGCCGCTTCCACCTGCTCGGCGATTTTGGCCTGGGCCTCGGCGGGTGTTTTTACGCCCCACAATTGGTAAAACGTATTCATGTTAAAAGGCAGATTGTACAACTCCCCGTTGAAGTTGGCCACCGGAGAGTTGGTGTAGCGGTTGAACTCTACGAATGAGTTCACGTAGTCCCAGATATCGCGGTCATTGGTGTGAAAGATATGCGCTCCGTAGGCGTGGACATTAATGCCTTCCACGTTTTCGCAATAGGTGTTGCCTCCAGTATGCGGACGGCGGTCCACTATCAGACATTTGTGTCCGCGTTTGGTTGCTTCGTGCGCAAACACACTTCCCCACAGGCCGGCCCCTACGACCAGGTAATCAAATTTTTTCATATGCTATGCTTGTTTTTTTATCAATGGGTGGAATATTATTTTTCTCTGGGACGCTCTGCCCAAGGAGTCACAAATTTAGTGAATCAAGATGAAAAAAGGCTCCCCATCGGGGAGCCTTCTAGTAATTGTGTCCGTACGTTGACCGGCCAATTAGGGCAGCAGGCGCATCTCGACGCGGCGGTTCTTCATCAGGCCCTCACGGGTTGTGCCATCAGCGATTGGCTTAAATGAACCGAAGTAGTCGATGATGACCTTGCTCTGATCTTTCAGACCGGCCTCATTGATAAGGTAATTACGTACCGCATCAACCCGACGACGTGAAAGTGCCATGTTATAGCGATCGGAAGCACGACGGTCAGCGTGACCAGCCAGTTGCAGACGGCAACCTGAACGGTTCATCAGCGTGGCTACGTTGTTCAGCATCTCACGATCCTCAGGCTTGATCTCACTGCGATCCGTGTCAAACATAACGTTGGCGAAGATTTCAGCGCAGGCAGCACCGGAAGCCAGCGCGTTTTTAACATATTGGTCAAAGTCGATCACGCGACCGCTACCGTCTACGACGCTACCGGCGGGGGAATTAGGCTCTTTATCGAAGAAGTCAGACACACCATCGCCATCGGTATCAAGCAGCAAGCGTGGATCGATGTCCTTGGGACGGTTAGCTTTGGCCACCGAGTCCATTTCTTCCAGCGTCAGGATCTTCGGTGGCTTAACCAACAAACGAGGATCGGTGTAACGCAAGTTATAGAAACCGCCCTGCTCAGGATCGTAAGTGTACTTGCCGTCCACTTTGCTAACACGCAGGGGGTTTTTACCCAGCTTGTAAGTCAGCATGATGGCACCGTACCCGTACTTGTCCAGCGCTGAGTTGCCTTTGCGGGCAGTGGGCAGCTGGTCGACTTTAAAGCCATCCGTAGCAGTCCGCGAGTAGTCGCCCCCATAAGTAGCGTCCACAAAGTCAGAATTGGTATTATTAATACGGAAATCCAATCCCAGATCCAGTCGCTTGGTCAATTCGTAGTTAACCGTCAAGCCCACAGGGATAATCCAGTCGTTGGTCTTTCCAGTACTACGAATGGGAACACCACCCGTAAGATCAAAAGAATTGGCGTCGTAGAACATCATTCCGAAGCCGGTGTAGGCGTCGATTTTCCAATGCTTCATTTTAGTTGGTCCCAAAAGCAAACCTTTGAGATTGACCGTGCCGGACAGGCTGACATCAGCATAGTTAGTCTTGAAATAACGGAAGTAGTTGCGGCGCTTCATACCCGTCAGCGTACCGATAGAACCATCGAGACGTAACCCAAACAAATAAGAAAGCTGCTTGTTAATCGACAAACCGCCCTGTACCGTGCCCCACTCGCTGTGCGTGTCACTGTTGTTGCCGGTCACGGGGAAGAAATCGTACTCCCGCAAATCACCGTAGAAAAGCGAGGGTCCAAAATGACCCGAAATAGACCAGGTGTTCAATTTGTACGGGCCATCGTAAGAGGCCTTTGGATTGTAGTCCGGGGAGTTGGGCTGCGGCTGAAATATCTGCGGCGAGCTCAGTTGCTGTGCGCTCGATTGAAAAGCCAGCATTGATCCCATAAGGAGCGTTCCAATCAACAGGGATACTTTTTTCATACTACGGAAATTTGCGTTATTTGATTAACAAGGATTTCTCTTACTGTGAAATTCAAAATTCGTTCAGGCTCCCTTCACATCACGAGTTAGCGACAAAAGTAGGGTAACAATATGATTTAACCAACAACAAACTAAGGTCAAAAGTAGATTAAATGTATTAGAAACCCATAATCAGGGCTAAAAATAAGGATAATGAAAATTTTTAAAGCCTTTGTGTCACTTTTTTTACCATTTCATTTTTCCAATTGTAAAAATCTCCGGCCTGAATCCGGCGTCGGGCCTCGCTGACCAGCCAAAGGTAAAATGTGAGATTGTGCACGCTCGCAATTTGCGCGCCCAGCATTTCGTCCGAACGAACAAGGTGGCGAAGGTAGGCTTTAGAATAAAAACTACTTACATACCCCCCCAGATTTTTATCGATCGGACTAAAATCATCATTCCACTTCTCGTTGCGGATGTTCAGTGTCCCTTCCGATGTAAAAAGCATACCATTGCGTGCATTTCGGGTGGGCATCACGCAGTCGAACATATCCACACCCAGCGCGATTCCCTCCAAAATATTAGCGGGCGTGCCTACGCCCATGAGGTAGCGGGGCTTGTCAGCGGGCAAAATATCACATACTACCTCAGTGAGTTCATACATGATTTCGGCAGGCTCACCTACCGACAGGCCACCGATGGCGTTCCCTTCGCGTCCGTAAGAAGCGATTGTCTCGGCTGATTGCTGTCTAAGGTCTTTATAAACACTGCCTTGCACAATGGGGAAAAGTGTTTGATCGTAACCGTAAAGGCTTTCCGTCGTATCGAAGCGTTCGCAGCAGCGGACCAGCCAGCGGTGTGTCATGTCCATCGAAGCGCGCGCGTAGTCGTATTCGCAGGGATAAGGCGTACACTCATCAAAGGCCATCATGATGTCGGCGCCAATCACCCGCTGGATGTCCATGACCCCCTCGGGCGTGAAAGTGTGGAGCGATCCGTCGATGTGGGACCGAAATTCCACACCTTTTTCTTTAATTTTGCGGCCCGTCCCCGCCAAAGAGTACACTTGATAGCCTCCGCTGTCGGTCAGAATCGGGTATTCCCAGCCGTTGAAGCGGTGTAGTCCGCCTGCCTGACGGATAATGTCAAGGCCAGGGCGCAGGTATAGGTGGTAGGTGTTTCCCAAGATGATTTGCGCCTTGATGTCCTCCCGGAGCTCGCGCTGATGCACCGCCTTGACGGTCCCCGCCGTGCCGACCGGCATGAATATGGGCGTTTGGATCGTTCCGTGGGCGGTCTGGATTTGTCCGGTGCGGGCTTTGGTGGCGGAATCGGTCTTTTCGAGTGTAAATTTCATAAGGTAGAGCGGGTGTCAGGGCGCAAAAATAGCGGTCTGCCGGTTAACATTCCTGACAATGAACGTATATTTGCCTGAAACTCCCGCCTCATCTTCTCCTGTCTCGTGACGATTGTTTTACTTATCCTGCTGGGCCTATGCGTTTTCGTTCAACTCTTCTATTATCTTTTTGTGTTTTCGCCACTGGCACGGCATAAGCCGGAAAAGTTGACGCCTTCGGGAAAAGCAGTCGGTGTTTCGGTGTTAGTATGCGCCTGGAACGAGCTCGACAATCTGCGTGAGCTCCTCCCACTATTGAACGACCAGGCATACCCCGAATTTGAAGTGATCGTACTGGACGATCGTTCGGAGGATGGTACCGAAGACTATTTAAAAGAACACGCGTCCGAATGGGCGCATGTCCGTACGGTGCGCATCGATCAGGAGTTTCCGCACATCACGCCCAAAAAGTACGCGCTTACCGTCGGCATGAAGCACGCCCGCTATCCGGTGGCTTTGATGACCGATGCTGACTGCCGCCCCGCCGGTCCCCACTGGCTGGCGGGCATGGCGGCGCAACTTACGACTGATAAAGACATCGTACTGGGGTATTCGCCTTATTACCAAGCAGCGGGATTGCTCAACTGGTTTATCCGGTGCGAGACGTTCTACACCGCCGTGCAGTACCTCTCGCTGGCACGCGCTGGGCGGCCCTACATGGGGGTGGGACGCAACCTGATGTACCGGACCGCGCTGTTTTTTGAGCACAAAGGTTTTTACACCCACAAAGATGTGGTGGGAGGCGACGACGATCTCTTTATGAACCAGGCCGCCAACGCCACCAATGCCGCGATCACCCTCGACCCGGAAACTTTTGTGTACTCCTTCCCCAAAAGGACGTGGAATAGCTGGTTCACCCAAAAAAAGCGACATTTGTCGGTAGGCAGTCACTACCGTACCGCCAACAAACTCCGACTGGGCTTGCTGTCGGCGTCGCACGTGGGCACCTGGGTGTTCGGCATACTTTTACTGATTTGGGGAATAGTCACGCACGATATGCTGCTGCTCCAAATCCTGGGCAGCGCGTTTTCTTTGCGGTGGCTGGTGCAGGCCCTGGTTTTGCAGTCGATCAATCGACGGCTCGACCGTTCGCTGTCGGTCTGGGGCTTCATCCCGATGGACTTCGCACTGTTGCTGTATTATATAGGTATGAGCGGTTTTGTATTTTCCATGAGAAAGAAAAAAGTCTCCTGGCGATAGAAGGCGGGGGAGGAAGGGTTAACGTGGACGGTTAACTAACCTAAATTAATTGTCCTATCCCTTCAATTGATCCTTACTTCGTCCTGTAAAGACGAAAAAGTAAAACTTAAAAGCGCCGAAAGCTACTAGCCGACGGCCGACAGCCACCACATGGAGATAATTCTCAAATACTTCCCCAACCTAAATGAGCAGCAGCGGGCCCAGTTTGCTCAACTGGAAGAACTTTACCGATTTTGGAATGCGCAGATCAACGTCATTTCGCGCAAAGACATCGACACGCTCTACGAGCGGCATGTGCTGCATTCGCTGGGTATCGCAAAAGCGATTCAGTTTAAGCCGGGCACCACCATTCTGGACGTGGGCACGGGCGGCGGCTTTCCCGGTATTCCGCTGGCCATTCTGTTTCCACAAGCGCATTTTCACCTGATCGACAGCGTTGGCAAGAAAATAAAAGTAGTGCAGGAGGTTACCGACGCCCTGCAATTGCCCAACGTCATGGCCGAAAAAGCCCGCGCCGAATACGTCGAACGCGCCAACTACGAGTTTGTGCTCAGCCGGGCCGTCACGCAACTCAAGCCCTTCGTCGACTGGGTGCGGCACGGTATTAGTCCCAATTCATTTCATTTGGTCAAGAATGGCCTTCTTTGTCTCAAAGGCGGTGACCTGACTGAAGAAATCCGCGAGTACGGCAAGCGTGTGCAGGAATATGACCTGGCCGATTACTTCGAGGAAGATTTTTTTGAAACCAAGAAAGTCCTGTACGTACCTTTGTAAACCTCATAAAACACAATTCCCATGAATGAGAAATTCACAGCCAGTGGCCTCAAGAACCCCATGTTTCCCGATGAAATCACGTTCAGCGACAAGGGCGTAACCTTCAAAGTGCGTAAGGCATTTAACAGCACCGACAACTTTGTCTTTTACCACGACATCTCCGGCGTCGAAATTGATTCTGGTGTCTTTTTTTCCACCATTCGGGTCATCCCACGGATGCGGCCCGAGATCGTGATGAATAATTTTTCCAAGAGCGATGCTAAGAAAGTCAAGGAGTTGCTGTTGGAAAAGGTCCAGGCCTAGAAAAAAAATCGGCAGAAGCTTGCATCGCTTTGATGAAGCCCTTACATTTGCAGCCATAATTCCTGAATAGCTCAGCTGGTTAGAGCATCTGACTGTTAATCAGAGGGTCGTTGGTTCGAGCCCAACTTCGGGAGCAATTGAAAGAAAAAACCTTGTAATCAAACGATTACAAGGTTTTTTCTTTTGACAAAGGTCATGTATTAAAAAATATCACTTCTACTCCGCAAAATCATCGTTCCGGTTCCGGTCGCCGCCCTGGGCACCGGTGCCACCTTTGATGTCGTCGCGCTTCTGAATTTCCTCGGCCGCGCCAGGCTTGCTCATATCTACGCCGTAGTCGTCCACAGGCTCCTCGTTAAAATCGTCGTTGCTGTTGCGGCCTGCCGTTTCGGGGTTTGCCATTTCTTCTTTTTTAATTTCTTCTTTTTTTGAATCGCTCATGGTTTTTGGGGGAAAGGGTTAAACGGTTAAAAGGTAGAAAGCAAGATAATTAGCGGTTAACTGGAAGTTGAGCAAATCAACTAAAAAAGCGTTCCAACTAAATGCGGCCCAGCCCACTCACTCTCCGGTAGCGTGGAATAACGCCGAAGCCGGAACGGCCTGTTCTGCCACGCCATCGGTCTGCCAGGTCCAGTCCAGCTTCGGCTTGGCTTTACTGGTGTGGTGGAAGTAAATCCCAAAAGGATGGTACCCTGCCTTCAATTGAACCGTGGTCGACAGCGGTAGTTGTAGTTGAGGCTGATCGGGGTAGCTGCGGTCAAGAATCAGCGCTTCGTGCAGACGGAACACGAAGCTGCCGTTTCCCTGCATCGTGAATTGGTAGGTGCCGTCCTTAGGTACTTTCAAATAGCCCTCCTGGCAAATCATGCCCTCTGTTAGATCAATCTTTTTAATGCCGGCTTCGGGCGTAACGCCGCTTTCTGATGCCACCCGGTCGGACAGGTCAGCCACCCAGGGAAACTTCCCCTCGTGGGCCAGCCAGCGTACACCAGGGGCTAATTTGGGTACTTCAACGGCGGCCATCGGGGCCATATCGTAGGGTCGGGGCGCTTCGGGATCGGGGCGACGAACCTGCGTCACTTTTTCTTTGAATGCCTTTTGCATAGGCTGATACGCGTCCTGACTCGCGAGGTTGGTAGCTTCCTGTGGATCGGTGACGACGTTGTATATTTCAAAATCGTCGTCGGCGGATTTGATGTCGTAGCGGACGCCCACGTAATCGCCGAGCCGGATTTTCTGCATCTGGTTACGCTTCCGGTCCCGGTGGTTAGGTGAAAATTCTTCAAAATCAGGCGTCTTACCACCGTTCTGCTCGTATTCGATGTATACCACCCCGTCTTTCTGCTGGCCTTTTCCGGTGAGGGAGGGTAGCAGCGACACGCCATCGGTGCGGGCGGGAGCAGGTACTTGAGCCACCTCGGCGAAGGTAGCGAGCCAATCGTACAAAGCACTGGGGTGGTCACTTACGCGACTGGCCGGGATGGTGCCGGGCCACTGCACGAGCGTCGGCATTCGGACGCCACCCTCCCACACATCGCGCTTGATGCCGTCGAAAGGGCCAAAGCTGTTGAAAAATACGGGTTCGTAAGCCTCTTTCAAATACGACTCGATGGATGGGCCGTTGTCGGAGGTGAAAACAACCAGCGTGTTTTGGTCAATTTTTAGATCCTTTAAAAGCTGCAGGATGTCGCCGACGCCGTCGTCGATTCGGCGGCAAAGCGTGGCGTAACGCTTGTACACATCCGGCCAGGCGATTTCCGGCGTAGCGGCATTCTTGTCGTGGTCGTAGGTGGCCCTGGCGTAATCGGGATGGATGTAGGAGTCGGGGGTACCCGAGGCGGTGTTGATCATTTTTCCTGGCGTATTCAGCCACTGCAAGCCACCGTTCAGACCGCCGCCCTTGGGGTAGGTCTGGGTGGGGAGTTCGAGCACGGCGTGGGGTACGTCGTAAGCCAAATACATGAAGAAAGGCTTTTCCTCCCCTGCCTGTTTTTTAATAAGATCTTTGGCTTTCGCAGTCCAGAGGTCGGTCGTAAAGCTCTTGTTGAGCCCCGCCGAAACCTCGGTCTTGTTTTCCCAAACCTCCTTCTTACCCCGGTAAATCCCTTCCTTCGGGTAATGCTCGTGGCCGTCGATGTGGCGAATGTAGGCGTAAGAATAATCGAAGCCGCGATTCAGCGGATGCGCGGGCCAGTTGGGTGCCTCGGCGTCGGCCCCCTGCAAGCCCCATTTACCCACCAAACTAGTTGTGTAACCCGCTGCTTGCAGCGCCGAGGGCATGGTGTATGTATCCTGCAGCGCCTTGTCAAACTGATTATTTCGAACATTGGCGTGGCCCTGACTTACGCCCAGCAGCAATGAGGCGCGCGAAGGGGCACATACCGGCGCCGCACAATAGTGGTTAGTCAGCATCGCGCCGTTTTGGGCCATCGCATCCAGCGCAGGCGTGAACTGCCAGGGCTCGCTGCGGTCATTGGCCTTCATGCGCTGCTGCTGCCAGAACACGCCCAAATCGCCCCAGCCCATATCGTCGACCAGGATGAAAATAATGTTGGGTCGAACATTGGTTTGGGGTACAGATTTATGTTGCGCCCCGGCCAGAAAAGAAAATGCCGTAAGGGCGATCAGCAGGAAGGCTTTGAAATGGGATTGCATGAATTGTGCTTTTCTTGCATAAAGCCGACAGGAGAGGCTTTTTACTTTGATAACTGCCCGTCGAAGTTTTTTTTATATTAATAGAAAACAAAAACCCCTTCCAGAATCGTCCAGAAGGGGATTTTTAATAAAAAAGAGCTAACAGGTAAAACCTAACAGCTTACAAATCGATCGCCTCACCGTACGCGGCTTCCGTCGCGCCTTTAACGGCTTCCGACATCGTGGGGTGGGGGTGGATCGAGCGCAGAATCTCGTGCGAAGTCGTTTCGAGCTTACGGGCCACGACCACCTCGGCGATCATCTCGGTGACGTTCGCGCCGATCATGTGCGCGCCCAGCCACTCGCCGTACTTGGCGTCAAAAATGACTTTTACAAAGCCTTCCTTCACGCCTGCCGCCGCCGCTTTGCCGGAGGCCATAAACGGAAACTTACCGACCTTGATGTCGTAGCCTGCTTCGCGAGCACGCTTTTCGGTCAGACCGACGGAAGCGATTTCGGGCTGGCAGTAGGTGCAGCCGGGAATGTTGTTGTAGTCGAGCGCTTCGGTCTTGTGGCCCGCGAGTTTCTCGGCGCAGATGATGCCTTCCGCCGTGGCGACGTGTGCCAGAGCCGGGCCGGGGGTACAATCGCCGATGGCGTAGTAGCCCGGCACGTTGGTTTCGTACCACTCGTTGACGGTAATCTTGCCACGCTCAGTGGCGATCTTCAGCTCTTCCAGACCAATATTTTCGAGATTGGACACGACGCCCGCTGCCGATAGCACTACTTCGGCTTCGAAGGTTTTCTCACCATCGGGCGTTTTGACCGTCACTTTACAAAGCTTACCGCTGGTATCGACTTTTTCCACCGAAGAATTGGTGTAAATATCGATGCCCATTTTCTTGTATTGCTTGGTCAATTCTTTCGATACGTCCTCGTCCTCCACGGGAACCATCGTCGGCAGGAATTCCACGATAGTTACCTTAGTACCCATGCTGGCGTACACGAAGGCGAACTCGACGCCAATGGCCCCGGAGCCAACCACCAGCATACTCGCGGGCTGTTTTTCGAGGCTCATCGCCTTGCGGTATTCGATGACCTTGGTACCGTCGATTTTGATATTGGGCAACTCGCGCGCGCGGCCGCCCGTGGCGATGATAACGCCCTTGTTGGCGGCATACTCGGTTTTCTTGCCTTCCGCGTCAGTCACTTCGACTTTCTTACCGGGAATGACCTTCCCGTAGCCCATGATGACGTCGATTTTATTTTTTTTCATCAAAAAAGCGACGCCCTTGCTCATGCCGTCGGCAACGCCCCGGCTGCGCTTGATTACCGCGCCAAAGTCGGCCGAGTGGTCGCCGACGTTGATGCCGTAGTCTTTGGCGTGTTTGATATATTCAAAAACCTGCGCACTTTTCAACAAAGCTTTGGTGGGGATGCAACCCCAGTTGAGGCAAATGCCGCCCAGGCTTTCCTTTTCTACGATTGCTACTTTCAATCCTAATTGTGAGGCGCGAATTGCCGCCGGATAGCCGCCGGGCCCGCTGCCTAACACAATAACATCATATGTTTGAGCCATTTCTGAGTTAGTTTGGGTAGTAGAATTTTTATTAAAAAACGCCGCAAATATAACCTTTTTTTGCGGGAAAAGGTTGGCCCGCCGTCCCCAATCCCACCACAAAAATCATTACCTTTGCCATTTTTAAGAATGGTTGAAAGCAACTAACCTGTCACTTTCAATTATCAATTTTCTATTCTCAATTACTCACCATGACACAAGATCAGTTGAAAGACTTGAAGGGCCGTGTAGAGGCCCTGGGGAGGTATCTTTGACTACGGTCATCGCAAAAACCAACTCGAACAATTAGAATTACAAACCGCCCAACCCGAATTCTGGGGCGACTCCGGTCGCGCCGAAAAGGTGATGAAGGAGATTCGCGGGCTTAAATTTTGGACCACCGGCTACGAGGAACTATCCCAACGCCGCGACGACCTGGACGTGATCTGGGAATTTTACGAAGCCGACGAGGCCACCGAGGAAGACGTCGACGCCGAAGGCGCGAAGCTGATCGCGAAATTGGATGAAATTGAGTTTCGCAAGATGCTGGGCGAGGAGGGCGACGACCTGCCCGCCGTGATCGAAATCAACGCCGGCGCGGGCGGCACCGAGTCGCAGGACTGGGCGTCAATGCTGATGCGGATGTACATCATGTGGGCCGAGAAAAACGGCTATAAAGTGCGCGAGGTCGATTTGCAGGATGGTGAGGTAGCGGGCGTAAAGTCCGTGACGCTCGAAATCGAGGGTGAGTACGCCTACGGCAACCTCAAGTCCGAGAACGGCGTCCACCGGCTGGTGCGCATTTCGCCCTTTGACTCCAACGCGCGAAGGCACACGTCGTTTACGTCGGTGTACGTGTACCCGCTGGCCGACAACGACATCGAGATCGACGTCAACCTGGCCGATATTACATGGGATACCTACCGTTCCGGCGGCGCAGGCGGACAAAACGTCAACAAGGTCGAGACGGCGGTAAGGCTGCACCACAAGCCTTCGGGCATCGTGATCGCCTGCCAGCAGGAACGCTCGCAGCTTATGAACAAGGAGGTGGCGATCCGGCTGTTGAAATCGCGACTGTACCAGGTCGAACTGGAAAAACGCAACGAGGCCCGCGCCGAAGTGGAGGCATCTAAGCGCAAGATTGAGTGGGGTTCTCAAATCCGTAGCTACGTCCTCGACGATCGCCGCGTAAAAGACCACCGCACCGACTACCAAACCTCCAACACTGACGCCGTGCTGAACGGAGAAATCAACGATTTTATCAAGGCGTATCTGATGGAAAATTAGGGTAGAAAGGTTGAACGGGGGAAGGGTTAAAAGGGTCAACGGCGAACGGTCAAACGGTAAACGGGTAGCGTGAAGTGATTGGCTGAAAACGGCAAATCAGAAATATCCGTCGTCAACCGTTGACCCTCTACCATTCTCCCCTCTTCCTTTCCCCGTTAACCATTGACCCTTGACCTCTAACCCCAAAACAAACAGTTAGTGAATCTACACTACGATGTTTTCGGCCATGGGCCGAACGTGCTGCTGGCTTTCCACGGCGTGGGGCAGACGGGGCGACGTTGTTACGAGCCTTTCGCGCGTCATTTGGGTAATCGGTACACGATTTATGCCTTTGATTTACTACACCACGGGCGGAGTAGCGGCTTGCACGGTTCCGATGATTTTGCCGATGCTGATGTACTGACCAAAGTACTTTGGAAAAAATTCATTCAGGAATTTCTTGAAGAAAAAAAGCTTATACGCTTTTCAATAGCGGGGTTCAGCCTGGGCGGTCGCTTTGCTATGGCGACAGCCGAGGCTTTTCCTGAGCGCGTCGATCAACTGATTCTGATGGCCCCGGATGGGGTGGTCGACCATCCTATATTCCGGCTGGGTACACGTTTTTATCCGGCCCGCCGCCTTTACAAGCGACTCAGCGACGATCCGCAACCGCTCTTTGCGGTGGCCGATCTGGGCCATCGGCTGCGGCTGCTACCCGAGCGGCTGGTAAGCTTCGTGCATTACGCAATGGGTACGCCCGAGCAACGGCGGCAGATCTACCGATCCTGGGTTAGTGGCCGACAACTGTCTTTTTCTATCCCGAGCCTTTACAAAACATTGAAAAATAACGATGTGGAGGTCTGGCTTTTTGTGGGAAAGTACGACCCGGTCATCCCGCCCTCCCGCATGAAGGCACTTGCCAAGCGCCTGCCCGCCGATCGCTTCGTGGTGCTGGAAAGCAGTCATGGCGGCTTGGTAGAGAAGGCTGCCTTATTTCTTCTTAAAAAACCACAGAATTCCGACCGTAGAAAGGACGACCAGCACCACGATAAGTAGCTTGGTGCCCAGGCCTTCGTTGGGATGCTCGAGCAGGTACCTGATTTCTTTGGCCTGCGCACCAATCCAAAGGGCAAGCACCGTCCGTGGAATCATGCCCAAGACCCCACCCAGCAGCATCTGCGACAGCCGCGCCCCGCCTAGCGTAAACACTAGATTGGTGATGGCGAAGGGTAGGGCGGGGGAAAGCTTAGCAAAGAAAATGAGTCGAACCGGGTCCTTATGGAAACGCAGCAGGAGTTTGGCCACCGCCGGATAAGCTGCCCCGATTTGAGGTAGAAATGAAACGGGAATCAATTTTTTACCCATAAAAAAAACGATTCCGATGGCCCCGAAGTTAAGCAGCAGGAGCAACGACAACCCGATCCAACCCAGAAAGTACCCGTAGACCAGCGCCAAAAAAGTCGGCGGTACCAGCGCGAAGGCAGCGGCAAAAGCCAAAGCTAGGGTGATCAGTGTCCAGTTGGTCAGCGACAGGGCTGCCCAGTATTCCTCGTATCCTACCGCCCAGGCCGTCAGCAGTGAACTCGTCAACAGCGGCATCACCGCCAGCACGGTGGTTAGCACGAGCGGTAACGGGTATTTTTTAAAAATTGGGTTCGCCAAGGGGTGTTTCGTAATTTTGGGCAAAGATAGGGAAAGGTTGACGGGGTGAAAGGTGGAAAGGTCAACCGTGAACGGCCAACGGATTAAAATCGATTCGCGCTTGGACTTTCTTCGACCACTAGGGTTGGTAGGCCGCGCGGGCCCCGTCCGCTCAGACTAACATTTTTCACTTTGTGCCTCTGTGCCTTTGCCGCTTTGAATCTTTAAAACTAAAACTACCACTACTAATGAAATTCGCCACTAAAGCTATCCACGCGGGCGTCGAGCCTGACCCGACTACAGGCGCGATCATGACGCCCATTTATCAAACCTCCACTTACGTTCAGGAGAGCCCCGGCAAGCATAAGGGCTACGAGTACTCGCGTACCGCCAACCCCACGCGTACGGCTTTACAAAATGCCCTGGCTGCCCTCGAAAACGGGAAGCACGGCATTTGTTACGCTTCCGGCCTCGCTGCGACCGACGCCGTGCTGAAACTATTTCGCCCCGGCAACGAGATCATTGCTACCAACGATCTGTACGGCGGTACCTACCGCATCATGACCAAGGTTTTCGAGCCGTTTGGGATGAAGTTCCAGTTCATCGACATGGGCGACGAGGCGACGCTGCGGGCAGCAATTTCGGATAAAACCAAAATGATTTGGATCGAAACGCCGACCAACCCTTTGTTGAAAATCATCGACATCGAGATGGTGGTGAAGATCGCTCGTGAGAAAAACATCATGACGGTCGTGGACAACACGTTCGCTACGCCTTACCTGCAAAACCCGCTGGATATGGGAGCCGATGTCGCAATGCACTCCGTGACTAAATACCTCGGCGGCCACTCTGATACCGTGATGGGCGCGCTGGTGTTGAACGACGACGATCTGGCGGCCAAACTGGCCTTTATCCAGAACGCCAGCGGCGCGGTACCGGGACCACAGGATTGCTTCCTTGTCCTGCGCGGCTTGAAAACGCTGCACCTCAGAATGCAGCGCCACTGCGAAAACGCGGCGAAAATCGCTCAATGGCTGCACGAACATCCTAAAGTAGGCAAGGTGTTTTATCCCGGCCTGCCCAGCCACGCCGGACACGACCTGGCCTCGCGCCAAATGCGCGATTTTGGCGGCATGGTTTCCTTCGAATTGAAGGGCGACGACTACGCCGAAGCCGTGAAAGTAATGGAAAGTCTGCACGTGTTTTCGCTGGCCGAGTCACTCGGCGGCGTCGAGTCGCTCTGCACCCACCCCGCCAGCATGACCCACGCCAGTATCCCGAAGGAAGAGCGCCTCAAAGCGGGCTTGAAAGACACGCTGATTCGCCTAAGCGTCGGTGTCGAAGACGTCGAAGATTTGATTCAGGATTTGAAACAAGCAATTGAAGGAGTTGAAAGTCTATGACGGGGCCGCCCGTGCGGTTCAGGAGTTTATGAGTTTTTTTGAGAACTGTAAGCTTCCTACTCATAGACTTTCAACTCATAAACTCATAAACTCCCTATGCTAAACCTCCCCCGCCGCCCCCGCCGCAATCGCCGGACGGCCGCTATTCGTGAAATGACGCAGGAGACTTCACTTTCCGTGTCGGATTTGATATTTCCCATGTTCGTGCTGGAAGGCGCGGGCCTGCGCAGCGAGGTAAAGTCGATGCCGGGCATTTTCCGGTTTTCACTCGATACGTTGCTGGAAGAAATCCGGGAAGTGACGGATCTGGGCATTAAAGCCATCTGCCTTTTTCCCAATTACGCCGAAGAAACAAAGGACAAATACGCCAGCGAAGGCCACCGTGAGGGCACCATGTACCTCAGCGCCCTCAGCGCGATCAAAGATAAATTTCCCGCCCTCACGCTAATGACCGATGTCGCGATGGATCCGTACAGCAGCGACGGCCATGACGGATTAGTTGAGAATGGCGAGATCGTTAATGACGCTTCGGTGGAGATTTTGAGCAAAATGGCCGTGGCGCAGGCCAAAGCTGGCGCGGATATTCTGGGGCCCAGTGACATGATGGATGGGCGCATCGGCCACATGCGCGCCTCGCTCGATGCGGCGGGCTATACGAATGTCAGCATCATGTCGTACACGGCCAAGTACGCCAGCGCCTACTACGGTCCGTTTCGCGACGCGCTCGACTCAGCCCCGCGCTTCGGCGACAAGAAAACCTACCAGATGAACCCGGCCAACGCCCGCGAAGCCCTGCTGGAAGCGCAGCTCGATTTTGACGAAGGAGCCGATTTTCTGATGGTCAAGCCCGCTTTGCCTTATCTGGATATTATCAAAACATTGCACGATAATTTCAATATTCCCATTGCGGCTTACCACGTGTCGGGCGAGTACGCGATGATTAAAGCCGCCCACCAAAACGGCTGGATCGACGGCGAAAAACTGATGCTGGAAAACCTGATGAGCATCCGCCGCGCTGGCGCCAAGGCGATCCTGACGTATTTTGCTAAGGAAGTGGCGATGGCCGTTAATGGATGAAAAAAATGGCGGGTCGCATGACCCGCTATTTTTTTATTTTTTCCGATCCAAAATAACCAACCCAATGCCCGCAATGAGGACGATGGCACCGGCATAGGTAGGCCAGCCGACTGATTTTTCCTTGTCGGCGTTGATTTCGATCGGACCGATATCCACCACTTTTTCTTTTTGGGTGTAGTTGAATCCGTTGAAGATCAGCATACCGATTCCGATAATGGCCAGTACAATTCCGATTGCTTTCATACTTTTGAAATTAATTTAGGTTTGGATTGACAAGATACGACTATTAAAATTCTGCCTTTATTTCCCATTATAAATCTAGCAGCAAATTAGCCTTGAAAAACACCGCTACACTCCTTCTCAACGCCCGCCTGGTCAACGAAGGCGAAATTAGGGAAACCGACCTCTTGATCCGCGACGGGCGCATCGCCCGCATCGGTTCCGACTTGCAGCACCTCGCCGCCGACCGAATCATCGACGCCGAGGGAAAACACCTGCTGCCAGGCGTTATCGACGATCAGGTGCATTTTCGGGAGCCGGGCCTGACGCACAAGGCCACTATCGGGAGCGAGGCTCGCGCCGCCGTCGCGGGCGGCACTACCTCGTTCATGGAAATGCCCAACACCGTGCCCAATGCCCTTACGCAGGCATTGCTTGAAGATAAGTACGACATTGCAGCCCGGACTTCGCTGGCCAACTACTCCTTTTATATGGGGGCGTCGAACGATAATTACGACGCTGTGATGCGCACCGACCCGCTGCGCGTGTGCGGTATCAAGATATTCATGGGTTCTTCGACGGGCAATATGCTGGTCGACGCGCCGCAGGTTTTGGAGAGGCTATTCGCCGATGCCCCCTGCCTTATCGCCACGCATTGCGAGGACGAACCCACGGTGCGAGCGCGGATGGCTTTTTATCAGGAAAAATACGGCGATAACGTCCCTTACGATATTCACGCCATTGTCCGCAACGAGGAGGCTTGTCTTATCTCCTCTTCTTTTGCCGCGAATCTGGCGCAGCAAAAGGGTACTCGACTGCATATCCTGCATATTTCGACGGGCGACGAAACGACGCTTTTTGAAGTGGGAAAACGCGTCGATGGCCGAATCCTGCTGGCCGATGGCTCGCCCAAGCTAATCACCGCCGAGGCTTGCGTGCATCACCTCTGGTTCGACGCCGAAGACTATCGCGACTGGAGCACCAAAATTAAGTGCAACCCGGCCATCAAGGCCCGTCCGCACAAGGAGATGATCCTACAAGCCTTGCTCGACAACCGCATCGACGTCGTCGCGACCGACCACGCGCCGCACACCGCCGCCGAAAAAGCGCAGCCCTACTGGCAGGCTCCGGCGGGCTTGCCGCTGGTGCAACATTCGCTCAATGTCATGCTGGAATTTGCGCGGGAAGGGAAAATCTCGCTGGAACGCGTCGTGGAAAAAACCAGCCACGCCGTGGCCGACTGCTTTCAGATTCGGGAGCGAGGCTACGTGCGGGAAGGCTACCACGCCGACCTCGTGTTGGTGGACTTGGATGCTACCACGACCGTCAAGCCGGACACTTTGTATGCCCAGTGCGGCTGGTCGCCCTTCGAAGGCACTACTTTCCATTCCCGCGTTACCCATACTTTCGTTTCGGGGCAATTGGCTTACGCCGAGGGGCGCTTCGATGAAGCCGTGCGGGGAGAGCGGTTGTTATTTGTGCGGTAGAATCCGCTCAAAGTTGCAACCATTTCCTTCCCTATGTACTCGTTTCGTCGTGCTTATGGCGCTATCAACCTAAAAATTTTGGGTTTGCATCTAAAAATCTGAACAGATTGCAACCTTTTGGCCAATTTTTACATCAATAGTTTGTGAACAAACGGGATTGTAAGAATTTTTTTCAGAAAATATCCTAAAACAAGGTACTATGTATTGCATAATACCAAAAGGATTTCCTATATTTGTCCTGTCGTTCAACCGCCGCCTCCCTATAAACCATTATTACTAAACTCGAAACGTTATGAAAACTTTGTTAGGGGTACTCGTTATGGTGTTAGTAAGCTTTCAGGTAAATGCTACGGGTTACGCCCATAATATGCTGGTAGCGCAGAAAATACTTAAAACCAGAAAGGCCGATTCTAAGGTGCAGGTCCAAAGTCTGGCGCTTCAAATAAAAGCAAAAGCCACGGTGATCGAACCCGCTATGATCAATAGCCAGGCATCCGGCGCTGAGCAAACCGTCGTACGGCCCGAAACGGCCGCCGCCTCGTTTTCTGATAAGATAGCGCGTTGGGTGGTTCGAATCGTGTCGGAAAGCGGTAGCGTGTTGATAGAGAAATTTATCTCGTTGTTCGCGCCCAGTAGCACCGTCGCGGTAACATTGCCCGACAATGCACGCTTCTTGTCGTTGACGGATAATGTGGTTTCGTATTTATTGATGCCGCTCGCCCGACACTGACAGTCATTCATTCAACGCTATCAGCGTTAGTAGGTTAGCGTTTGACAGCGATAAAAAAAGTTTCACTCCCCATTCTGGGCGCTACGGAATTATAGCAGGGTTCCATCGTCCGTACTGCCAGCTTTTCCTCAAAAAGCGCCCGGTAGGCTACCAGATTCCCGCTAAAAGGCGGACCGTCGACGAAATCCCGATCGAACAATACACCCGTCAATTTCCCGTCCTGGGCTAGCAATTCGGCCATGTGCCGCACGTAATCCGGGCGCAGAGTCGGATCGAGGGCACAGAGAAAAGTCTGCTCCACAATGAGATCGTATTGGCCTTGGTGCATAAAAAAATCCTGTTGAATGAGTTTTAATCCTTGGTCGAGATAAGGCGCAAGTCTCTGGCGCAGATTGTTGATCACAATCGCCGAAATATCCACCACCGTCACATCAGTAAAGCCCCGTGTCAGTAGGTACTCGGCTTCGTAGCTATTGCCCCCGCCGGGAATCAGGATTTTCAGCGATTGGTTGATCAACCCGTCAAAATAAGCTTTCAGCGGCGGCGACACCGCCCCCAAATCCCAGGCTGTACGGTTTTCTTCGTAGCGAATATTCCAGTATTCCTGGTCAAGTGGTTCTGCTTGCATGATCGGCGAATTTTGTTTGGTAAAAGTTCACACTATTTTTGTCAACACCAAGCCATTCTCTCCTTCCCCTTGTCGTTTTAAGCGTTCTTGTCAGTCTGAGCGTAGTCGAAGACCCCTTTTACCCTTCACCCCTTCTCCCGTCAATCCCATGAGCCAAAGCATCCAATACGATTACCAGCCCGAAAACTTCGTCCGCTCGGAACCAAACAAATACCAACTCGGCGACTTGCGTAAGGAAGAAATGCTGCTTAATGTCGGCCCGCAACACCCGTCGACCCACGGGGTACTGCGGCTGGAAGTAATCACCGACGGCGAGGTGGTCGTGGATGTGGTACCGCACCTGGGTTATTTGCACCGCTGCTTCGAGAAGCACGCCGAATCGCTTCCTTTCAACCAGATTATCCCTTACGTAGACCGGATGGACTACACCGCGTCCATGAATTCCGAGCATGCCTACGTCATGGGCGTGGAGCGGATGCTGGGCATCGAAGGCGATATCCCGCCGCGCGTGGAGTACATCCGGGTGCTGGTGGCGGAGCTGAATCGACTGGCGTCGCATTTCATCGCGATCGGTACCTACGCGATGGACATCGGGGCCTACACGCCGTTTCTGTGGCTCATGCGCGATCGCGAGCAAATTCTGCGCCTGTTGGAATGGACTTGTGGCGCGCGGATGCTTTATAATTATATCTGGATCGGGGGTTTATTTTACGATCTACCCGTCGATTTTGAGCAGCGTTGCGGAGAGTTTATCACCTACCTTAAACCCAAACTTGTTGAGTTGCAGCAACTCGTGGTCGAGAATAAAATTTTTATTGAACGTACCGCCAATGTGGGGGTACTGCTGATGGCTACGGCCATCAACTTTGGCTGCACGGGCCCCGTGCTGCGTGGTTCGGGTCTGCGTTACGACCTCCGGCGGGTCGACGGCTATTCCGTTTACCCCGAGTTGGACTTCGATATTCCGATCGGCAAAGGCGAAGCGGGTACCGTTGGCGACTGCTGGGACCGGAATTGGGTGCGCGTGGCCGAGTGTTGGGAGTCGGTCAAAATCATTGAGCAATGCCTCGAAAAGCTCACCAAAGCCTACGCCCGGACCCGGGAATTTGACCCGCAAGCGCTGGTTCCCAAGAAAATCCGGCCTAAGGCGATGGACTTCTACGCCCGCGCTGAAAATCCCAAGGGAGAACTGGGCTATTTCTTCCGCACCGATGGGCGCGCCGACGTCCCCGTGCGTTGTAAGGCGCGGGCTTGTTCGCTGCACAACCTCTCGGTTATCGCTGAAATTTCGCGTGGTGGCTTGTTGGCCGATTTAGTAGCGGTAATTGGCTCGCTGGATTTGAATCTGGGGGAAGTAGACCGGTGAAAAATAAAAAAGGCGCTTCTGAACTAGTCAGAAGCGCCTTTCCTAAATATTGGTGTCAAATTGGTAAAGACAGGCTTACGCCTTTTCAGACACTTCCACCAATTCGTGCTTGACAAGGTACTCGGCGATCTGTACGGCGTTGGTGGCTGCGCCTTTGCGCAGATTATCCGATACTACCCACAAATTGAGCGTTTTGGGTTGCGTCTCGTCGCGGCGAATGCGGCCCACGAAGGTATCGTCTTTGCCGTGCGCGGTTAGCGGCATGGGATACACCGCGTTCTTGGGGTCATCTTGCAGGACGACGCCATCGGCGTCACCCAAAATCTGGCGCACTTCGTCCAGGTCAAATTCATTTTCAAACTCGATGTTAATCGCCTCCGAATGCCCGCCGATGGTCGGGATACGCACGGCGGTGGCCGTTACGGCGATGCTGTCGTCGCCCATGATTTTCTTGGTTTCGTTGGTCATTTTCATCTCTTCCTTGGTGTAGCCGTTGTCGAGAAACACGTCGATGTGCGGCAACACGTTGAGGTCGATGGGGTGCGGGTATACCTTCTTGATGCTATGATCGCCTCGGCGCTCGGCAAACATCTGGTCGACCGCTTCCTTTCCCGTACCCGTCACTGACTGGTAGGTCGAAACGACTACGCGTTTGATCTTGTATTTGTGGTGTAAAGGGCTCAATACCAACACCATCTGAATCGTGGAGCAATTGGGATTGGCGATGATTTTATCTTCCGGCGTCAGCGTATTGGCGTTAATCTCCGGTACGATCAGCTTCTTGGACGGGTTCATGCGCCAGGCCGACGAATTGTCGACCACGGTGATGCCCGCCGCCGCGAATTTGGGGGCGAGGTCGAGCGACGTACCGCCACCCGCCGAAAATATTGCAATCGCGGGTCGCGCCTCGATCGCCTGCTCGTAGCCCACGACCTTCACCGGTTTACCCCTAAACATGATTTCCTTACCGATGGAGCGTTCCGAGGCTACGGGCAGCAATTCCGTCACGGGAAAATTGCGCTCAGCGAGTACTTTCAGGATTTCGCTACCCACTAATCCGGTAGCACCTACGACTGCGATTTTCATTTATAAATAAGGTTTTGGTAAAATATTGGGGCTAAAGTACGAAGAAAATGACTTCTCCGCTTTTCAAGATCATTCATCCCAGCGGTATAGCATCGTGGGCGTTACGCAAATATCAAGCTTTACGTCCCAAGCATTTGCGTCCTCGATGGCTTTGATCGGCTCAAATCGGGATAGCCCGATTTTCAGCGCGTCGGGGCGGCATTGCGCCAGGAAACGGTCGTAGTACCCGCCGCCGTAGCCCACGCGCTGGCCTTGATTATCGAATGCCAGTAGTGGCACCAAAATGGCGTCTATCGTCTGAATGTCGATAGCTTTTGAAGTCTCAGGATCAGGCTCTTCGATTCCCCAGCGGTTGGTGATGAATACCGTTTCATCGTTCCAGACGTAGTGTTCCATTTGTTTCGTGCCGGGAATCATGCGCGGCGCGGTCCATTGTATTGAAGGAAATTCCATTTGCAGGGTTTGGCGGATACGTTTTGTGTCAACCTCGTTTCTCTCTTGATTTGCAATGAAGGAATGGAAGATTTTTATTTGGAGATTGGAAAATACGTCTCCAAGCTGAGTGGCGATGCGTTCAGGATCGACGTTGTGTCTTTTTGCGAGGTATAGTTCCCTGATTTGTGGCTTGGTCATATTAGTAACCGCTACGCTTCCAGGATATTATACTTAAAATCCAGAGGATCGAAACTCTCAAAAAGCTCCTGAATAAAATTCCGATTATTCAAATAGAAATTCAAGAAATTATCGTGACGTTCCTGCGCCGAGCCGTTGGGAAAGAAGGTGTCGAGTACTTTCTGTAATTGATCTAACTCGATGTTATGCTTGCGCATCTCGGCCCGCAGAATTCGTTTTTCCAGCTTTTCCAAGGAATTGTAGAGCCGCTGCCGCTCAGCCAGTACTGCCTTTTCCATCGTCACATCTACCGCCACCGCTTTGTGCACGACTTTGGCCAGTACTTCGGCGAAAGCGTACTTTTCCAAATCCAGCGAAAGCTCATGCTCCGAATTTCGCTCGACCAGATCGCGTTTGAGTTGGTATTTTTCCTTAAAAATATCCTCGTACGAAAGGCCCAGTTTCTCGACCCGGTGGCGACTCGCCGCATCGACGTACAGCGCAAAATTACGCGGAATCAGCATCGGAAATGGCACGGCAAAATGGTCGAATACGCCTTTCAATTGCAGCCAGTAGGGTACCTCCGACGGCCCGCCGATATAAACCAGATTGGGCAGGATTATTTCTTCGTACAATGGCCGCAACACTACGTTCGGGCTGAACCGCTCGGGATGCGCTTCCATTTCGCGGCGCATTTCGACGTCGGTAAATTCCAGCTTGCTGTTCAGAATATTGAAGGTGTTTTCCTGCCGGATGATGCGCTCGCGTAAGCCATCGACGAGGTAAAACAGGTTGATTTCCCGCGCGTGAACGGGCGTGTGGTAGCCCAGCTTTCCTAATCGCGCGGTCGTTTCCTCCACCAGCCGACTGGAATTTTGCTCGAAGAGCTCATCCTCGACGACGGGCAGGAAGTGTCGTTTCAACGCCGCATTGTCAGCGTCGAGCGTGACGAGCCCTTCGGCGCCGAATAGCTCGTGCATGTAGGCGCGCGCCGCGTCGGCCAGGGTTTCGTTTTCCAGATACGCTTTTTCAAACAGCGGTACCGACTCGGGCAGTGCGTTCAGCACTGTTTCTAGTTCGTGCGGATCGAGCCGCCCCACGGCCCCGGCAGGCGCACCGGGCCAGGTGTATTTTTTATTGAAGAGATTAAAAGAAGCAATCTCGGCAAAGTCATGGTCCT
>JBBSSJ010000022.1:0-28823 GCA_038242095.1 Cytophagales bacterium | reverse complement strand
ATCCGGATCGACGTCGTAATAATCTTTTATCGCGTAAGGCGAGCCCGCTCGCCCCTTCACAACCAGTGGGTTGTCGGGTTTTATACCAGAAGCCGAGTAGTCGGTCATCGTAGCGTGCTCGATGACGCCCGTGTACCATACGTGCGATACCCCAAATTCCTTTAAGGCCAGCAGCGCACTGGGCGTGATGTCGTTGAATTTGCCGACACCGTTGGTTTCGATCGAGCCGTAAAATGTATTAGTGGAATTCTGGTTGCCAAATAGGCGGGTGAATACTTGGTAAACGACTAGCTTGTCGTGTTTCGGAGGTACCTCAGTCATATCGTTTTTTTCAGTGAGCGGATTCAGTGCGGACAAAAAAACGATAATAATCCACAAATGCGACATATGGTTCCTTCGATGAAAGTTGGGCTTTCTTAAAGCCTTCAAATGTAAATAAGATTTATTTAGGATAAAACTCTAAAGGATAGAACGAACGCTCGTCGGGAAATGCTAGAATAAATTCTTTAATTTGCCAATTCAGTTATCCTACGATAGCATGCTAAAACCACTACTCCACAAAGCTTTCGCTCTCCTTTTCGTTACCTCTCTCTGTATTACAACGTTGCTTGCCCAATCGATTCCCGTCGACCGGGTCGAGCCGCTCAATTGGTGGGTAGGGATGAAAAATCCGAATCTGCAATTACTGTTGCATGGCAAGAATATCGCCGAGGCCGACGTGGTAATCGATTATCCAGGCGTCACCCTTAGCCAGGTGAGCAAGGTCGAAAATCCCAATTATCTGTTTCTGGATTTGGTTATTTCGCCCGACTGCCGGGCGGGGGAGCTCAAAATAAAATTAACCGCTAATGAAATCATTGGAAAAGGGAGACGCGGGTCGACCAGGAAGGTTTCGACCGACATCCCCTACGAACTCAAAGCACGTGCCGATTTTGTGAAGGCTCAGGGCGTCGACCAATCGGATTTGATTTATCTCGTTTTGCCTGACCGCTTCGCCAACGCCGACCCGACCAACGATAAATTCGCCGATATGGCCGATACGAAAGCTGATCGCACCAGTCCTTTCTTGCGGCACGGTGGTGATCTGCAGGGTATTATCGACCATCTCGACTACTTTAAGGAATTAGGCGTCACGGCCTTGTGGCTCAATCCGGTGATCGAAAACGACCAGCCCCTCACCGACGAGGGCGGCTCCATGCGCTCGGCCTACCACGGTTACGGCTTCACCGACCACTACCACGTCGACAAGCGGCTGGGCGGCAATGCAGCTTATAAGAAATTGATCGAAGCAGCGCACGCCAACGGCCTTAAAATTGTACAGGATGCGGTGTATAACCACGTCGGGGCCAATCATTGGCTGTTGCAGGAGATGCCCGCCAAAGACTGGCTGCACCAATGGCCCACCTACACCAACACTTCCTATAAAGAGCAGCCCATTCCTGACCCCTACGGCGCGGAGGCTGACCGCAAAGTGACGACCGACGGCTGGTTTGTGCCGTTCCTGCCCGATCTGAATCAAGAGAATCCGCTCGTGGCGAACTACCTGCTGCAACACGCACTCTGGACGGTGGAGTACTTCGGCATCGACGCCTGGCGAGTCGATACCTACATGTACAATAACCTCGAATTTATGAACCGCGTTAACGCCGCTCTGCTGGATGAATATCCGAAAATTCACATTTTTGGCGAGAACTGGACCAAGAGTGTTCCGAATCAGGCGTACTTTCAACGCAACAAAATCGACGTGCCATTTAAAAGTAATTTGCCCGGCGCTTGCGATTTCCAAACCTACGCCGCCATCAATGATGCTCTGAACCAGAAAATTGGGTGGGATGAAGGCATGCAGCGGATTTATCAAATCCTGGCTCAGGATTACCTCTACGAAGATCCGACCAAAAATGTGGTATTTCTCGACAACCACGACACCGACCGCTACCTGTCCGTGGCGGGCGAGGACCTAAATAAGTACCGCATGGGCCTGGTGTGGTTGCTGACCACCCGGGGTATTCCGCAACTATATTACGGTACCGAGATTCTCATGAAGAACTTCAAAAACCCATCTGATGCCGAGGTACGGCGCGATTTTCCGGGTGGCTTTGCCGGGGATAAAGACAACAAATTTTTGGCATCGGGCCGGACCGATGCGGAGAACGAGGCTTTCGATTTTATAAAAAAACTGGCGACTTATCGCAAAAACACCCCCGCGCTGCACAGCGGCAAACTGATGCAATTCATTCCCGAACAGGGTGTTTACGTCTACTTTCGCTACGATAAAGAGAAGACCATTATGATCGTTCTGAACTCCGCCGAACAGCCTATTGTCCTCGAAACCGGGCGTTTTCAAGAAAGGATTGGTACTTTTGTCCAGGCCACCGACATCATGACGGGGGCAAAATCCATCCTGTCAAAACCAATTCAACTCCTGGCAAGAACCGCCTACGTGTTTGAATTGGGGAAATAGAAACGAGTACGAGGCATAATGTACCAAGTATTTAGTTATGAAATCCTGAAATTAGTACCCAGTACTCCATACCTTGAACGAAAATCATGTCCGCACTAAAAGCCTGCTTATTCGACCTTGACGGGGTCATTGTTGATACCGCCCAATTCCATTACGCCGCCTGGCGCGAAATGGCCAACGAATTGGGATTTGACCTGACGGAGGAAGAAAATGAACGTTTGAAAGGCGTAAGCCGCCTGAAATCGCTCGATATCGTGCTAAGCATCGGCAATAAAACGCTCGATCAGGAAACTAAAAACCGTATTGCCGCCGAAAAAAACGAGCGTTATCTTGAACTGTGCCAGAAGATGACACCCGACGACGTGCTACCGGGAGTCCGTGTTTTCCTGGATTCATTGCAGCGTGCAGGAATCAAAATTGGTCTGGGCTCAGCGAGCAAAAATGCCCGTCTGATCCTGGAACACATTGGCATGACCGATTACTTCGCCACGATTATCGATGGCAATCGCATTACCAAAGGCAAGCCCGATCCCGAGACTTTTTTACTAGGCGCCGAAGACCTTCACGTTAAACCTGCTCACTGTATCGTTTTCGAGGACGCCGTAGCCGGAATCCAAGCCGCCAAGGCCGGAGGAATGGCAGCGGTGGGCGTGGGTCATACCAATCTAATCGAGGCGGGGGCTGACCTGGTCATTACTGGTTTTCAGGATATTGATCTAAACACGATTGAGCATTTGGTTTAGTTAAAGCAACTGGTTTAGTTAAAGCAACAAAAATCCAATACCTATTATCCATCCATGATTCAATACATTACTCCGCATCCCTGGCAGATCATTGAAGACGAATTTCATCCTGAGCAGAACGAAATCAGCGAAAGTCTGATGAGCCTGGGCAACGGCCGGATGGGACAGCGGGGCAATTTTGAAGAAAAATTCTCGGGTCATAGTTTGCTGGGTAATTACGTGGCTGGCGTTTATTTTCCGGATAAAACCCGCGTGGGCTGGTGGAAGAATGGGTACCCCGACTACTTTGCCAAGGTTATCAACGCCTGTAATTGGATTGGAATCGAGGTCGATATTGAAGGCGAAACGCTGGACCTTGCGACTTGTGCGATTGAATCCTTCCGGCGGGTGCTTGATATGAAGCGTGGTGTTTTAACTCGCGAATGCACTGCCACAACGCCAAACGGCAAGCAATTTGCGATTAAAAGCGAGCGGTTTTGCAGCATGGTCGATGACGAAGCGGGCGCGATCAGGTACTTAATCAAGGCTATGAATTTTGGCGGTCAAATTACGCTGACGCCCAACCTTGACGGCACTATCCGCAACCGCGATGCCAACTACGATGAAGTATTTTGGGACGAAGTAGCTAAAGAAACTTCCTTTGCACAGGGTCTTTTGACGCTTCGGACCAAGCCTAATCCTTACGGAGTAACGCAATTTGACGTGACGACCGGAATGCGATTTGACCTGAAACTCAACGGCAAAAAAGTTGACTTTCAATCGCATCCGGTCAAGACGGAAAAATATGTGGCCGGAAAAGTCTCTTTGAAAGTGGAGGAGGACGATGAGGTAACGCTCTATAAATTCGCGGTTAACCTCTCGTCAGCCAATCATGAAAGCACCGAACTTGCCGCCAAAGCCAAAACGTACCTCGACCGTATAGCTGGGAAAGGCTATGCCCAAATGCTTTCGGAGCACGAAGCTGCCTGGGCAAAAAAGTGGGAAGAGAATGACATCGAAATCGAGGGCAACGTATCAGCTCAACAGGGCATTCGGTTCAATATTTTTCAACTCGAACAAACCTACACCGGCGAAGACGCAACCCTTAACATCGGGCCCAAGGGGTTTACCGGAGAAAAATACGGCGGCGTCACCTATTGGGATACCGAAGCGTATTGCCTGCCTTTTTACATGGCCGCGTCGGGCGACAAAGTAGCGCGGAACCTGCTGGTGTACCGTCATAACCAACTAGGTAAGGCAATCGAGAACGCAGCCAAGCTAGGGTTTTTAGATGGGGCGGCGCTGTATCCAATGGTCACGATGAACGGCGAGGAAAGCCACAACGAGTGGGAGATTACCTTCGAGGAAATTCACCGCAACGGGGCGATTGCCTACGCCATTTATGATTATATTACGTATACGGGCGATAAGGCGTACCTATCGGAATACGGTTTGGAGGTGCTTATCGCCATCGCGCGTTTCTGGCGGCAGCGGGTCAACTGGTCGGCGCACCGGGAGAAGTTCGTGATGCTGGGCGTGACGGGGCCGAACGAGTACGAGAACAACGTTAACGACAACTGGTACACCAACTACATCGCCGTTTGGTGCTTGAAGTACACGCTGGAAGCGATCGAGTACGTAAATGGAGAAGGGAAAGCTGAAGCTATTTTTAATAAAACAGGCTTTAACGAGGCGAACGAACCGGACGCCTGGCGGGAGATTATCGAAAAGATGCACTTTCCTTACGACCCCGAGCGACAGGTTTTCCTGCAACAGGATGGGTTTTTGGATAAGGATTTGAAAACCGTCGATGCGATCGAGGAGCAAAGACCCATCAATCAAAATTGGTCTTGGGACCGAATACTTCGCTCGTGTTTTATCAAACAGGCGGACGTATTGCAGGGCCTCTACTTCTTTGAGGATGACTTTGATAAAGAAGAAATTCGGCGGAATTTTGACTTTTACGAGCCCATGACCGTTCACGAGTCGTCCCTGTCGCCCTGCGTGCACTCGATTTTGGCTTCGGGTTTAGGGAAGAAGGAAAAAGCCTACGAAATGTACGTGCGAACGGCCCGACTCGACCTCGACGATTACAACGACGACACCGAAGACGGCCTACACATCACCTCGATGGCCGGAACCTGGATGAGCATTGTGAAAGGTTTTGCCGGGCAGCGGGTGCGGGAAGGTAAGTTAGTGTTGGCACCTTACATCCCTGATCAGTGGGAATCTTATACCTTTCGGATTTTGTATCACCATACTACCCTAATCATTTCGGTCGACCGGACCGCGGTTACGATCACCAACGCTTCGGAGGTGTCGGTGTCTATGGTTGTTTTGGGGCAGGAAAAAGACGTACTTGGCGAAGTCAGAATTGCGTTTTGACAGGACGGTCCGCCCCTTGCCCGCCCTGACCGCATTGCTCCCCCTAACAAGCGTATCGTGTGATGAGATGGGCCCGAGTTGTCTTTTTTCTCTTTGGACTGCTTTCTACGAGCGAAACTAACGCCCAGGATTTCCGGGAATGCCAGCGCCAGTTCGACGATTTGCTTCGCTTATTCAACCAGTCGTTCGCCGAAAATGAGCCTGAAATCACGCACACTGACGAATATCAGCGGTCCTTGCGCGCGCTCCAGAAGTCTTATCAAGCTTACCATCTGGCTTTTTACAATCCCGCTGATTCGGTGCAGATGGCCAACAACGAGGCCATACTCAACACCTTGGCCGGAAACTACGGTAAAGCAATCCGTCTGCTGACGGCGGTAGAATCCACCGAGTTTCCTACCGACTACCACCTTGGTTTATTGCATCTGCTTAATAGAAAGTACAGCGATGCCTTACCCTTGCTCGCTAGCCTGCAAGCTACCAAATTGGCTACCCTGAACACGTTATACGCTTTGGCCCAAAGCGGGCAAACGCAGGAGGCAATCGCCTTTGGTATAACCACCGCCCACGGTAACACCCAGGGCAAGTGGAATTACAATCTGGGGCTTTTGTACAGAAAAGATCAGCAATATGAGGCCGCGATCGGGGAATTGAGCAGTGCCGTCAAGCAAAAAGATTTGATGGCGTACCGGTTGCTGCGCGGCGATATTTTGATGAAAATACGACAGCCTAAACGCGCCATCCTGGATTTTGAAAGAGCCACCCGCCACCATCCCAAAGCGCAAATCAGATATGCCAATGCGTTGGTCGACCTCAAGCGGTACCGGTTTGCTGCCACATCGTTCGAGCAGTATTTAAGCACCAACGATCGCGTTTTTCGGAAAGACGCTTTACTGGGACTGGGCCACGCGTATTACGGCCTTTTGCAATTTTCTGAGGCGCAGCGTTACTACCGGTTGGCGGCGACTATGATCAAGGCCAGCCCTGTGGCGCTCTGCGGACAAGCCAACGTACTGGTCACGGAACACAAATACGAAGCCGCCCGAATGCTTTACAACCGCATTCTGAAAAAGGACAGTACCTACGTTTCGGCGCGGATTGGCCGGGGCGTCACGCGGTACGGACTGGGTGATTATGCCGGCGCACTTACGGATATGGCAGCGGCCGAAAGTACCTTTGATGCCACCGACCGCTCGTTGGCCGATCTTTTCGTTTGCCGCGGCTTTGCCCGTTATTATCTGGGGAAAGCGGGCGAGGCGTTGCCCGATCTGGAGACAGCCACCCGGCTCGATGGCGCGCGCTACGAAGCATGGGCAGGCATCAGCGGTATTTTGATCGACCAAAAAAATTACCCTCAAGCCGGGCGCTATTTGAGCAAAGCGCTGCAGTACCAAAAAGCCTACTCTCAAATGTGGAGCAACTACGGTAACCTGCTGTTGCATTTCGATATGCACACCAAGGGCTACGATGTTTTCAAGAAAGCCGTAGGGCTCAATCCCGAAAACTTGAAAGCTCAGAACGGCTGGGGCATCGTATTGCTGGAAAAGGACAAGCTCGACCAGTCAAAAGTGCTTTTTGATAGCCTGGTGAAATTCAATCCAGATGTGCCTTATCTGCTCAACAACCGGGGTATTGCCAACGCCTACGTAGGTAACCGGGCCGAGCAACGGCAGGAAACAGACCTTGCCGATGCGCAGTACCAATTGGCCTACAACGATTTTGAATCAGGAATGCGGGTAGCGCCGAGCCGTCGGTTTTATAATGTCAACCAAGGCAATGTGTACCGCTATCGTGAAGATTATGAAAATGCAAAACTCAGCTATCAGGCGTATCAGGACAAGAGTGCCCTAAATAATACGGGAGTGCTGTACGCGGCACTTGACAGCATCAAAGACGCGACTTATTATCTTGAATCGGCGCTACAAATGGATTCCGCCCACCACGTGTTTCAGTTCAACATGAACCTGCTGACCAAGGGCACCCAAAAAGAATTTGCCCGTGACTTGGCCAAGGTCGTGGCCTCTAAGGATGGCATGGAAAGTCAGTTCTCGGACATTGGTATAAAGTACAGTCGCGACGGATTTGTGACGCTTTATTTGTACGATTACGAATACGATACGTTGCATTTCCCGGGCCGGCACTTTTTGCCGCTGCCTGTGGCTGAATACGATGAGGAATATTTTATTCCTGAATTCGACTTCAAATTACTACCCTACACCAACAAAAAGAAACCTGTAATCAAGCAAAAACGGCCGCGATACAAAGCGCAGCGTGTGCGGATGAAGGGAAGCCGGAAGCGACCGGGTACCCGCTGCCCCGTTCTCAAATGAACGGCTATTCGTACAAGTCCGTCGGCGCAGGCACGGCCGCGACGACTTTATTGAAATCTCGAACGATGGCGAGAACAGCATAAATAAACAGGGTAACTGCCAGAGCGCCCGCCACAAAAGCGATCGAGTAATAGAGCGGGGTAGAATCGAGCCGCTTGGTGATAATGCCCGCGAAAGCCCACACCACAGCGGCGGCTATGTACCCGTTTCTCAGACGCAAAGCTGCAAACAGCACGATAAGCCCGCCGATTACGATCATAATAACCGTCCAGGTATCCTGTTCCAGGCCGCTGCTCCATTGCAGGGCTGTAAGCCAGGCGGTAAGGTTGGCGATTGCCGCCACGCATATCCAGCCCAGATATACGCCGAAGGGCGCTTTGGTCAGGAAGGTTTCTTTACGTGGTAAATCTTTGGAGATATTTCGAATACTCAAATTGACGAAAAGCAACGAAAGCAGAATACCCAGCATAATGACCACGGATAGCGGCAATACCTCGTAGTGCCAGGCTACAATCCAAGCCGAATTGCAAAGCGAAGAAACAAAATACCAGATGCCCACCTGCGACACGATGCGATTGACCAGACTAGGTTTTGAACTAAAGAGGGTACTGGCCTGATAAATGGTGTACACAAGCAGCAACAGATAAATGACGCCCCAAATTGAAAAAGTAGCGCCCGAAGGAACAAACAGATTAGCATATTTGTCGGAGAGTTCACCGGTAGTATTGCCATTGAGCGGCAGCGCTACGGCCAGGTAATTCATCACGACCATCAGTATATAGCCGATAATGTTGAGCACTTGCAGGGTCTTGATCGAACCGGTTGACGGAGCGGGAGCGAGGGGAGCATTCATTTTTTGTGTTTTGGTTTAACAGTTTTACCATGTTTAAAAATAACGTTCCAAACTTGGGCCAGGGCGTGGTATAACATTTTAGGGAGCTCAATGATAGTCACCATTATTCATTTGTCCTTATGAAAAATAAACTGTTTCTCAGTCTTTGCTTTGTTTTGATCGGTAGCTTCGGCTTGCTTCAAGCCCAAAACCGTAATTTTAAATTTGGTATTAAAGCCGGCGCTAACCTGTCCAATCTGAAAGGTGGTGATGTCGTATCTAGTAGCGATCCTAATATCAAGATAGGAAGCAATAATGCCACCCTTACGGGATTTGTGGGCGGCGTTTTTATGCGGCTCGGTAGTAGCATTTACCTACAACCTGAATTGCTTCTCTCCCAAAAAGGCGGTTCCGTCAACGTGTTCCGCTCCCCCCTCAGCAGTTCGCAAAATAAGAGTTCTGTCGACTTGAAATTCACCAATTTGGACGTGCCGATCCTGGTGGGTCTACGGTTCGGTGATTTTTTCAGGATCAATGCCGGACCAGTCGCATCGTTACGATTATCGGAGAATGGCGGCTTGCGTGATGCGCTCAATCAGGTGGGGGCCAATTCGGTGAAAGACAATTATAAAGCCGCCGCGCTGGGCTATCAGGCCGGGGTAGGGGTCGATGTTGGGAATTTAAGCATCGACTTGCGTTACGAGGGCAACGCCTCCAATATCATCAAGGCCAATACCAACGATGCCAATTTTAATTCGCAGCTCAAACGAAAAGGCAGCCTTATCCAGGCCACGATCGGATTTGCGATATTGTAAAAAGCTGTAAGCTATTAGTTCGTTTGACACATTAGTTTCTTAATAAAAAAGCTCGACCGCAAGGCCGAGCTTTTTTATTAAATTTATAGTTAGTTTCAAATAAAGATAACTATCAACTGTCGTCACGGGGGAAGCATTGTCAATTGAATCAACCGTTATCAGCGAACTCGGGATACAGCGTCATGCCGCCGTCGATGTACAGCGTTTCACCGTTCACATAATCAGAATCATCGGAAGCCAACCACGCCACGGCCTTAGCCACATCCTCAGCGGTACCTATGCGTCGGTAGGGGATTAAATTCATCAATTCGTTTAAGCTGTCTGGATTAGACCAAACCGATTTGTTGATAGGTGTTTGAATGGCACCCGGACTAATCGAATTAACGCGAATTTTGTAAGGTGCTAACTCCTGAGACACCGATTTCATCATCATTGAAACGCCACCTTTGGAAGCCGCGTAATTCACGTGACCCGCCCAGGGAATGACGTCGTGGACCGAGCTCATCATCACAATTTTCCCAATGGCCAAATGGGTGTTGATGGCTTTACCTTTGTTTTCCTGAGGAGATTGCTTTATGAACTGTTTAGCCGCCTCCCGAATGCAGATGAATTGTCCGGTAAGATTTACGTCGATAACTTTCTGCCATTGTGCGGTGGTCATTTCCAAAAAGGGCGAGTCAACCTGCAATCCAGCATTGCTTACCATGACATCAAGCTTACCAAATTTTTCAATCGTCTGCCTGAACATAGAAAGTACGTCCTCTTCAAGACTTACATCAGCCTGAACCACAATGCCGTCACCGCCTTTCTCCCTAATGACTTTCAAAGTTGCATTGGCGTCATCCTCACTACGATGGTAGTTTACCACCACATTCGCCCCAAGACTACCAAAATGTATGGCGCAGGCCTGACCAATACCCGAGGATGAACCGGTAACAATAACGACCTGGCCTTTGAAGTTTTTACTATCGGCATTCATATCAACTCCTGATCAGTCTGCTTCAAGCGCTTCCACACTTTCATATTTACGCTTTTAACAGCCCAATTTTTGGCTTGCAGAATCGCGGTCTTGATGGCCGCGGCGGGCGCTAGCTTTTTGGAATCAATTAATTCCTGGGCTAACATGATCGCTCTTTCACGGGTAGTGGGCGACAAATACGCCAGCTCGGGGCAATTGATTTTCTGATCCATATGGGTTGATTTGTTTGTCAAGCTTCTATTAAAAAAAGGTACCAGAAATGGGACTTACGTATAGGGCTGAATTGTGTAAATTTTAATAGCCAGAAAGGGTAGGTATGGCAAAAAAATCCCCACTCTCCGTTTACACAAAGAGTGGGGATAAAATCAAGCTAGTTTACTTGACCTCTTCAAAGTTGACATCCGTCACATCCTCGGCGTCGCTACCTTCAGGCGCGGCTCCGTTTGCTCCGTTGGGCGCACCGGCGGTAGGGTCACCTTCGGGACTGGCGGCGTACATCTCTTGCGACGCGGCCTGCCAGGCCGTGTTAAGTGTTTCCATTGCGGCGTCGATACCGGCTACATCCTGGCCTTGGTGCGCGGTACGCAACTCAGCCAAAGCGCCTTCGATCGCGGTTTTATTATCGGCCGAAAGCTTGTCGCCGTATTCCTTCAACTGCTTGTCGGTTGAGAAAATGAGCGCGTCGGCAGCGTTGACCTTGTCGATCTTTTCACGCTCCACCCGGTCGGTTTCCTCGTTGGCTTTGGCCTCCTGCCGCATCTTTTCAATTTCGGCGTCGGTCAAACCACTGGATGCCTCGATCCGGATTTTTTGCTCCTTGCCGGTTCCCTTGTCACGGGCCGACACATTAAGAATACCATTGGCATCCACGTCGAAGGTTACTTCAACTTGGGGTACGCCACGCGGTGCGGGCGGAATGCCATCTAGGTGGAAACGTCCCAGCGTCCGATTTTGGTTGGCCAATGGCCGCTCTCCCTGAATGACGTGGATCTCAACCGAAGGCTGATTGTCGGCAGCGGTGGAGAATGTCTCTGTCTTCTTGGAAGGAATTGTCGTGTTGGATTCAATCAACTTTGTGAACACGCTACCCAGCGTCTCGATACCGAGCGACAAGGGTATCACATCCAGCAAAAGCACATCCTTCACTTCGCCCGTCAACACGCCACCCTGGATGGCGGCACCTACTGCAACGGCCTCATCGGGGTTGACATTCTTGGAAGGCTTGCGGCCGAAGAATTTCTCAACCTCTTCCTGTACTTTAGGAATTCGGGTCGAACCACCCACCAGGATCACCTCGTCGATGTCACTGTTGCTAAGTCCGGCATTTTTCATGGCTTTGCGGCAAGGCTCCATCATGCGCTGGAATAGTTTATCAGCCAATTGCTCAAACTTCGCCCGCGTCAAACTCCGCACCAAGTGCTTGGGGATGCCATTGATCGGAAATATGTAAGGCAGGTTGATCTCGGTTTGGGTTGAACTGGAAAGCTCAACTTTCGCTTTCTCAGCGGCTTCTTTCAACCGCTGGAGCGCCATCGGATCCTGCGTCAGGTCAATGCCCTCATCTTTCTTAAACTCTTCGGCGAGCCAGTCAATGATGACTTGGTCGAAGTCGTCTCCGCCCAATTGCGTATCGCCGTCGGTTGCTTTTACTTCGAATACGCCATCACCCAATTCGAGTATAGAAATATCAAAGGTACCACCACCAAGATCGAAGACGGCAATCTTCATTTCCTGGTCACGCTTGTCCAAACCGTAAGCCAGCGCAGCTGCGGTAGGCTCATTAATGATGCGTTTCACATCAAGACCTGCAATCTGTCCGGCTTCCTTAGTAGCCTGACGCTCGGCGTCATTAAAGTAAGCGGGAACGGTGATGACCGCTTCCGTTACTTCCTGACCCAGATAGTCTTCGGCCGTCTGCTTCATCTTTTGCAGAATCAAAGCGGAAAGCTCTTGCGGCGTGTATTGACGGTCGCCTATTTTAACACGGGGCGTATCGTTTGGGCCTTTTTCCACGTCATAGGCTGTGGTTTTCATTTCGTTGGTCACCTCTTTAAAGCGCTTTCCCATGAACCGCTTGATGGAACTGATCGTATTGGTTGGGTTGGTGATGGCCTGCCGCTTGGCCGGGGCACCCACCTTACGCTCGCCGTTTCCGTTGTCCATGAAAGCCACCACGGAAGGGGTGGTACGGGCACCTTCGCTATTCGGTATCACTACGGGCTCGTTACCTTCCATAACGGCCACACAGGAATTCGTCGTTCCCAGATCTATGCCAATAATTTTTCCCATTGTATTGTTCGTTTTGATTTATTATTGATTTCGTACAGACTTTACTTAAAAGCTTGTACCAGATTTAGGGTAATAGTGGGTTTGTGACAAATTGGCAGAAGCGGAGACAGGAAAAGGGAGATGGATAAAAGGTGAACGGCGACCGGTTAACGGAGGTGGAGGCATAACAAAAAAGCGGAGCCAAATTTTGGCTCCGCTGTAATTCAAAAATAGTGTACTTTATTCTTCCGAAATATTATGATAGAAGCCGAGATTTGTTGGCCGTTAACCTTTGGCCCTTTCCCCTACATACATAATCATTTTCCAAATAGCCCGCCCAACATACCGCCGAGGTCGAGACCGCCGCTTTGCTGCTGATTGGTATTGGTATTACCCCCGCCCATCAGGCTGCCGCCTACGCGCATCAGGTCGTTCATGTCCAGCTTTCCGTCGGCCAGGGCGTAGCCTACCTGATTAAAATCGAAGCCACCGTTGGTTGCACCGGTAGATGCCGAAGAGGCACCCCCACCCATCAGGCCACCCAAGATACTGTTGAAATCCAAACTGCCGTCCTGCGGATTGCTGGTTTTGCTGATCAGGCTGCCCAATACACCAGGAAGTACGGACGCCACTATACCGCTGGCTGCGCCGTTAGACATGCCAAATTTTTCCATAATGCTTTGGACGGCCTTACCGGCAATGCCGGCTACGATGGGGTTGCTCATCAAACCGGCAGAATTACTTGGGCTGGCCGATTTACCGGATAGCAGTCCCATGATACCGCCGACATTGCCGCTTTGGGCCTCTTGCTGCAAACCGCCCGTAATGGAACCCAGGAGCGTCTGCATAACGTCGTCGTTATGCTGGTCGGGTACGGCAGGGTTGCGGACGATGGCTTCCTGAGAATTTTCCTTGATCATGCCCATTAATTGCTCTAACATATCTTTTTGTATTTATGGTGAAGGGTGAAAAGGTGAATTTGTTTTTTCTGTACTCAGATCAATTATACTTAAATCTGGGTCCAAAATCACTTTTTTGGCTCGAAATTACAAAAAAAAAAGCCCCTCACTTCAGTGAGGGGCGGTTGCTGTCTATTTAATCCGATCGACGACGGCCTTAAAGGCCTCCGGGTGGTTCATGGCTAGATCGGCTAGCACCTTCCGGTTGAGCTCGATGTCGTTGGCGTGAATCCTGCCCATAAATACGGAGTAGGACATGCCGTGCTGCCGTGCTCCGGCGTTGATCCGCTGCACCCACAGGGCGCGGAAGTTTCTTTTCTTGTGCTTACGGCCAATGTAGGAATAGCCGAGCGCTTTTTCGACGGCATTCTTTGCAACGGTCCAAACATTCTTGCGGCGACCAAAGTACCCCTTGGCCATTTTTAAAATTTTCTTGCGTCTTGCCCGCGACGCGACGTGGTTTACTGAACGTGGCATAATCTGATTGTTTTTTGACAGTCGGTGCTACACAGCGTGAGTCTTGAATACCGACAATCGGGTGGAAACTAAAACCAACTGGTTCTTAAAAATAGCGTATTATTTCAACGCTAGCATGAGCATAACGCGCTGCTTCTCGGTCACGTCGACCAACCCAGATTTCACCAGGCGACGCTTGCGCTTGGTAGATTTCTTGGTCAGAATGTGGCTGTGAAAGGCGTGCTTGCGCTTGATCTTGCCAGTGCCCGTCAGCTTGAATCGCTTCTTGGCGCCGGATAACGTTTTCATTTTAGGCATAAACCGTCGTAATTAAGTTGGATGTAAATTTTAAACAGCCCGCAAAAATACTGGTTTTTATCCTAAAATAAAAAAAGCAAGCGTCTTTACCGAATGGAAAGACGCTTGCGCTGTGGGATATGCTATATAGACTGCTCCTTGGCGACTACCGGCTTGCCTTTAGGGGGAATTGGCGTCATGATAATGGTCATGCGCTTTCCTTCCAATTTGGGCTCCATTTCGATCTTGCCGTATTCGGCTAATGCTTCCGAAAAGCGGCTCAAAAGATTGGCTCCCCGCTCCTTGAACACGATCGTCCGGCCTACGAAGTGGACATAAGCCTTGACCTTGGAACCTTCCTGCAAGAAACTGATGGCGTGCTTGAGCTTGAAGTCGAAGTCGTGATCGTCTGTATTGGGACCAAATCGGATTTCCTTGATAACTACTTTTTGAGCCTTCGCCTTGATTTCCTTTTGCTTCTTCTTCTGCTCGTACTTGAATTTGGAGTAATCGACGATTTTACAAACCGGGGGTTCGGCCGTCGGGGCTATCTCCACCAGGTCAAGGCCCTGAGCGTCGGCCATGGCGCGGGCTTGCTTGATATCGAACACGCCGGTTTCGACGTTTTCACCCACGACGCGTACCTCGCGGGCCAGGATTCTCTCGTTTACTTTATAAGGTTCTTCGGGTACTCGGTATCTGCCGCGTGAGCGTGGGGATCTTAATGCCATAGAGTGATTTTAGTAAAAGAAAAATTATTTAGGGTTGAAAAAGCACTTGATTTTTAAAGACTTTGTGAAAAAAACAATGCCAAACGAAACTAATTATAGGGAGAAATCAAAAGCTTGCCAAGTTATTTTTTATTTCTTTCTGAAACAAATCGGTGAATTCCGTCCAGGTCATCGACCCCAAATCGCCCTCACCCTTCCTACGAACCGATACCCTGCGGTCGTTTTCTTCCTTCTCGCCGACGATCAGCATATACGGTACCTTCATCATTTCGGCGTCGCGAATTTTGCGACCGATTTTCTCGTCGCGATGGTCGACAAAACCACGGATGTCTTCGTCCTGTAAGGCGAAAAATACCTCGTCGGCGTAGTCGGAATATTTTTCCGAGATCGGCAGGATCGCAATTTGGTCCGGCGAAAGCCAAAGCGGAAACTGCCCGGCCGTATCCTCGATCAGGATGGCGATGAAGCGCTCCATCGAACCGAAGGGCGCGCGGTGAATCATCACCGGACGGTGTTTCTGATTGTCGGAGCCGATGTACTCCAATTCGAAGCGTTCGGGTAGGTTGTAGTCCACCTGAATGGTACCCAATTGCCACTTGCGGCCCAAAGCATCGCGCACCATGAAATCCAGCTTGGGACCATAAAAAGCAGCCTCCCCAAGCTCCGTAACCGTATTGAGGCCCCGCTCAGCGGCGGCTTCTTTGATCGCCGACTCGGCCTTTTCCCATAATTCGTCGCTGCCGATGTACTTCCCCTTATTCTCGGGATCGCGGAGCGAAATCTGCGCGCTGTAATCGTCAAAGCCCAACGTCCTGAAGACGTAAAGTACCAGGTCGATCACCCGCACGAACTCCTCCTTTACCTGGTCGGGACGGCAAAAGATGTGCGCGTCATCCTGCGTAAAGCCCCGTACGCGGGTCAGGCCGTGGAGCTCGCCGCTCTGTTCGTAACGGTAGACGGTGCCGAACTCGGCCAGGCGCAACGGTAGGTCGCGGTAGGAGCGGGGCTTGGCTTTGTAAATCTCGCAATGGTGCGGGCAATTCATTGGTTTTAGCATGAATTCTTCGTCTGAATCCGGCGTCTTGATCGGCTGAAAAGAGTCTTTGCCATACTTTTCCCAGTGGCCCGAAGTTTCGTACAAAGCTTTGCTGCCGATGTGCGGCGTCACGACTGGGAGGTAGCCCGCGCGAAGCTGGGCATTACGGAGAAAATTTTCCAAACGCTCCCGCAACATGGCGCCTTTGGGCAGCCATAATGGCAGTCCCTGACCCACTTTTTCGGAAAAAGTGAATAGTTCCAGCTCTTTTCCCAACTTACGGTGGTCACGTTTTTTGGCTTCCTCTACCTGAAAAATATACTCGTCTAGTTCTTTTTGTTTGGGAAACGTTATCCCGTAGATCCGGGTCAACTGCTTATTATTCTGATTGTTTCGCCAGTAGGCACCCGCAATGTTGGTAAGTTTGATGGCTTTTACCGCACTGGTATTGGGGAGGTGCGGACCGCGGCACAAGTCGGTGAATCCGCCCTGCGAGTAGAGCGTGATCTGTCCGTCTTCCAGACCCTCGATCAGTTCCAGCTTGTACTCGTCGCCTTTTTCGGTGAAGTAGGCCGTGGCCTCGGCTTTGGAAATGGGTTGGCGCACGTACTGGTTTTTCTGGCGCGCCAGTTCCTGCATTTTCTTCTCGATCTCGGCGAAGTCTTCGCTCGAAATGGTTTTGCCACCCAGATCGACGTCGTAATAAAAGCCCTTTTCGATCGAAGGACCCGTTCCAAACTTAACGCCCGGATATAGCGCTTCGAGTGCCTCTGCCAGCAAGTGCGCCGACGAGTGCCAGAAGGTCGCCTTGCCTTCTGGATCGTTCCAGGTAAGCAGCCTGACCCGGGCATCGTGTTCGATGGGGCGATTGGCATCCCACACTTCGCCGTCCACCATGCCGGAGAGAACATTCCGAGCTAAACCTTCGCTGATACTTAGGGCGATTTCGTGGCTGGTTGTCCCCTTGGGGTATTGCCGCACCGAACCGTCGGGCAGACTGATGTTGATTTGATCGCTCATGGTAAAATTTATTTTTTAGAGTTCTTCTTTATTTGAAAATTATTTTATTTTCACTTTTCGCATGGATTCCACGCCCATGTCGATCGTACGTCGGGGCTGAATCGGGGCCAGCTTGATGCGGGTCGTATCGAGTATCCGGGGCGCTGGATTGGCGGGAACGACGGATTGAATAGATTTTTTAGCAAAGATACCAGCTGGATCGTATTGCCGCATCCGCCGGCCATGGATACGGGCCAAAGCTTCCGTTGCCGCCGGGTCGTCGGGGCGGTAACGGGCCTCGCGCGCATAAAATTCGGCGGCCTGGTCGTCGTTGCCCAGGCGTTCCAGGCAAAGTCCGGCCAGGAAATTCGCCTGGGGAAAATCGGGCTTATACCTGAGGGCCTTCTCGAAAGAACCGACGGCAGCGTTATAACTTTTGTATTTCATGAAAATAATCCCCGTTAAGTAGTGCGCTCGCACCAGCGACGAATCCAGCCGGACGGCTTCCCGGTAGTATTGCAGCGAACTGTCGAGCCGGGATATGTTTTGAAATATCTCACCCCTTACCATATGTAATTCCGGGTTGCCCGGAAATCGTTCCATGGCTAGCTGGTTGTAACGTAAAGCATTGTTGACATCACCCAAACGGGAATAAATCAGACTGGCCTGCTGATAGGCACGCAACATCCGGGGATTTAGCGACAGGGCGTAGTTCAAGCTTTCCAGGGCGGCGGTGGTATCGGCCATTTTACTTTGCAACATGCCCCTTACGTAATACGCATTGCTTTCGTAGGGGGCCATTTGGAGGGCCCTTTTCAGGTAGTTTTGTGCTTCCCGAAACTGTTTTTTTTCCTGGGTCAGGTCAGCCAGCAGCACAAATAGCTCCGGAAGATCCTGTTGCAGGGCTTCGGCCCGGCGGGCATCTTCCATGGCGTTGTCGGGGCGGTTCAGCTCACGGGATATTTTGCCGCGCAGCAGGTAGTATTCCCCAACGTTTTCTTTCACCTCAATAGCCTTGTCGATATCCTCAGCAGCTTCAGCGTATTTTTCCTGCTCAAATTGTAGCCGGGCGCGTTTATAATAATTTAGGTCAAGATCGATACCACGCCCAATCAAATTAGTAAGGGCGGCTTCGGCGTCGCTGGTGAATTGCTTTGATTGCAGTCGGCCGGGCGTGGGCGGAATGCGGGTGTTGGTGCGGGCATCGGTTTGGCACGACGACTGCCCCAGGAGCAAAAATAGGGCTGGGAAAAAAAAGGTGTTGTATTTATGGAAAATAGAAAAGGGCATTGACGCGGTATCGTCCGAAGGTCGGACTTCCTATAAAACACAAAATTGGGCAATATCTCACTATTTTACACAAAAATATCCGAAAATCGGGCAAACACGCCAAGGGGAAGTTTTTTGTGAAAAGAATCCTCCAGAAACAGTTCACCCGATTCGTAATTCTCCACCTGCCCAAAGTGCCCGGCGATCAGGTTGTCGAGGATCATGGCCGAAAAGCCGAGCGAATAGAGATTAATGATGAAAAAACGGTTCTCGCGTTCGAGCAGCAGCGCGCACAGGCTCATTAATTCGTTGATTTGTTCCTCCAGTAGCCATTTTTCGCCATCAGGACCGCGGCCATAAGCGGGCGGATCCAGGATAATGCCGTGGTACTTCTTGCCGCGTCGTACGTCGCGCTTCACGAATTTCATGGCATCTTCCACCACCCAACGGATATTATCCAGGCCACTAAGCTCCATATTTTCCCGCGCCCAGCTAATCACGGGCTTCACCGCGTCCACGTGCGTGACGTCGGCCCCGTGGGCCTTAGCGGCCAGCGAAGCTACCCCAGTGTAGGCAAACAAGTTGAGTACCGTAGGTTTCTCGACCGGCATCGCGTCGAGCCGCTCGGCGATGTAATCCCAATTAACGGCTTGTTCGGGAAATACGCCCACGTGTTTGAAGGACGACAGCGCCAACCGCGCCCGAAGATCAAGCAAGGGCGTGGGGTAGGCCATGTTCCAGCGATCGGGCATACGTTTATTGAGCGTCCATTGGCCTTTTTCCTGCGAATTCTTGTCGCGGGCAAACGTAGCGTGGGCGCGCTCCTCCCATTCGGCTTCGGGCAGCGTTTTTTCCCAAACTGCTTGCGGCTCGGGTCGCGCCAGAACGTAGGCTCCAAAGCGCTCCAATTTTTCGAATCCACCGGTATCGATCAGTTCGTAGTCGGTATGTTGGGTAGGGGTGAGTAGAAGCAAGATCAGAAGGATATTTTGGTTAGATAAAATACGTTGCGGCGGCCGCGGCTTTGAATATCGCCGGCCGGGTTGACGATTCGCTGCTCACCCCAGGCTAGATAGTAGTTGCCGTACCAGTAGCTGACTTCGTCGGTACTGGTCTTGCGCACCTTGTCGCCTTCCATGCCCGTGGGCAATTTTACTGTATTGCCGCCGTCGATTACCTGGCGGCCTTGAATGATCTTGTTGGTAATCTCGCCTTCTTTGCTGTACACCAATTGTGTTTTGCCCGCGTCAGACACCTGTACGGTTATTTTCTCCTTCAAGTCCATGCTTTTCACATTATCGAAGCTGATGCTATTGTCCCAGACCAACCGCCCGTCGTTGTCGAAATTGGCCACGATGGCGTGGGTGTAGACGAAGCCGTCGAAAATCTGATTGCCGTAGCTGCCGCCGCGCATCCCGTACATCGGATTCCAAAGGTAGGGATTGTAAAGCCCCGAGCCGTAACGCGCGCCGTAAAGAAACGGACTGCCGTACATAGAATTCATGCCCAGCGCATTATTGTTGTTACTGCGGTACTCCGGGTAAAAAACCTCGGCTACCAGCACGTACTGATCGCCTTTGGGAATGATGTCGTGGACCAACAGTCGGTAACTCAGTTTTAAATCACTACCGGAATCTTTCTTCCGCTCAATGCGGCGCTCCATTTTCTCCTGCTGCCGGTCGCTCATGAAAGAAAAGAAGTTAGCAAAGTCGGTAAAGCTATGGTAGCGTGTAAATGCGACCCGATCGTTTATGATTTTACTGATGAATAAACCTTGCGAGGCCGCGTTACTAGAAGACTGCATATTTTGGTAGCCGTAGGTGCCGATCATCAGTTTTACGGAGTCATTCAGGATTTGCAGGTGGCCATTCAGGAAAGAATAATCCTCCTCTGGCTTGACGTTGATCTGGCTGTACAACTGACCCGTTTCGTCGTAGGTATGGGCCACGATGCGCACCTCTTTACGATTCCTGACCGCAAACCCCACATTGACTAATTGGTGCGTCGTATCCACCTCGATCGACTGAATGGCGTTGGCTCCTTTAATGGCCGAAGGCAATATTTTGGATTTTAGCGTCCGCAAATCCATGTAAATCAGTACGGGCTCGTCGCGGACGGTACCACCCATAAACATACCGTAGCCTAGCGTCTGGAAGTCGGTAATTTGAAAACGATCCAGGGTGTTGATGGTAAAGGTCTCCACAAAGCCGGGCCCGATGTTGACTTTGACAATCTGATATATCGAACTGCGGTAGCGGCTGAACAGCAGAAAAACCGAGCCACCATCGTAGCTGGAGGCCACAAAATCGAGGTTAGCGTCAATCGCCCCGTCGATTGACCATGTTTTTTCTAAATTGATGTCAAACCGCTGAACGTTGTAGGCACTTTTGCCAGTTTGGGACACCAACAATACGCCCCGTTCGGCCAAAGGGATAGTGTGATAATTCTCGTTGTTGGCAGGAATAGGCAGTTCGACGCGCTTAATTTCCTGAGCGCGAAGTTCCCCGACGGAGATCAAACCGAAAAAAAGAAGGGTGTAAAAACGAAGTAGAAAAACGCTTTTAGTCATGAGCCAAACCAACGATTATATCGAATTCTGCGGCGTCGAGGGGTAGTACCGATAGCCGCGATTGCCGCACCAATGATAAGTCCGACAGCCGGGTGTCAGCCTTCATTTGGGAGAGCGTAACGGTCTTGGGAAAACGTTTTACCGGTTCCAAATCCCCCACTACCCAGCGCGGGTCGTCGATGGTCGGGTCGGGATAATGCTCCCGCACCACTTTGGCAAGTCCTACGACTTCTTTGCCCACGTTGCTATGGTAGAACAGCACCAAATCGTTCAATTTCATGCCCTGCAAATTATTCCGCGCCTGATAATTCCTGACGCCATCCCACACGCCGCGCTTCTCCCGCACCAAATCCACCCAAGAATATTTAAAAGGTTCTGATTTTACAATCCAATGATTCATAATTTAAAATGGAGATGGGTAGAGGGTAGAACGGGTGAAAGGTTAACGGCCAACGGTTAAAGGTCAATCGTTATGTATTGTGAATTAATTAAAATCTGATTCCAAATGGCATTTTTATTCCTTAGACACGAAAATTAAGGTCGCACTTGCTTAATAACCAGAACATTACTATTTCCCTTCCTCCCTTCCTTCAACCATTATACTCCACTTCCCAGGTATGGTCGGCGAGCATGTTTACGGTGGCGACGAAATGGCTGAAAGGTTTTTTGCGGCCCCATTCGTGCGGAGCGATGAGCGAGAGAATATCTTCGTCGGCGGCTTTTTCGTAGAGGTAGTACGTTTTACCAATGACGGGCTCAAAACTCATTTTGGCGGAGTAAATGCGCTCCGAAACCTCCACCCGCTTGCCGATGTGCTTGGCCTGCTCGGCCAAAAGCTGCATTTGCTTGTACAGTTGCGCCAGTTGGATGTCGGTCTGTTGGCGCATGACCGTCAGGCTACGGCTTTTTACTTTGCCCATGTCTTCGGGCCGGATGATCGCCCCGCCCGCCGTGTGGGCGTACTCCATCAGGCCGGGGAACTTCGCAATCTTTTCGTCGTTGAATTCTTTTTCCATAGCCATTTTAAACGGCCAAAAATACGGATTGTTTCTGCTATGTTCAATTCTATTGCCGAACTTTAACGCGAAAACAGCGTCTTGATGAACTATTGGCAGACCAGCCGACGCGCGTTGGCAACCGGAATTATTCCCGAGGATCCGTATTTCAAGCAAGCTGTCGATTTCTGTGGACGCTGGCTGGCGGGGGCGGTGAAGTTCACGATCCATACCTCAGGCTCGACCGGTGAGCCCAAACCCATTATCATCAGCCGGGCCCAAATGATCGCCTCGGCCCGAATGACCGCCGAGGCGTTGAATCTACCCGGAAACGGCGGGCGGGCGTTGGTGTGCCTCAATGTAGCTTACATTGCGGGCATGATGATGCTGGTGCGCGGAATGGTACTGGACTGGAACCTCACCATCGTAGCGCCCGGCGGCAACCCCTTGGCGGGACTTCCTTACGATACCCAATTTGATTTTGTGGCTATGGTGCCCTTGCAGCTCCAAAGTATTTTGTCAAACCCCGCTACCCAAACACAGGTTGGGCGATGCGGTAAAATCCTGCTTGGGGGCGCAGCGGTATCCTTGGATTTGGAACGCAAAGTGTGGGAACTGGATGTTCCGGTGTACCTGAGCTACGGCATGACCGAAACGGTTTCGCACGTGGCTTTGCGTCGGCTGAACGGAGACGAGCCCGAATCAGACTTCCGAATGGTGGGCGACATCGCCTTCGGTACCGATGTCCGCGGCTGCCTTTGGGTGAATGGCGCGGTGACGAATTTTGTAAAAATCCAAACCAACGATCTTGTCACCATTACTTCCGACCGAACATTTACCTGGCTTGGCCGGGTGGATTCGGTTATTAATTCCGGAGGTGTTAAGATTCAACTGGATAAAATCGATCGCGCCGTGGAGGCCGTGTTGCAAGATCTGGCCCTAAGGGGGGACTATTTTTCTTGGCATGAACCCGATCCCATTTTGGGACAAAAACTAGTGCTTTTTATCAAAACGAGTGACGCTGAAATAGACCAGCATGCCATACTTACCAAGCTTACTGATCGGCTTACGCGCTATGAAATCCCAAAAGCTGTTTACTTTGTGAAAAATTTCCGCCGAACGCCCACCGACAAACTTGACCGGCAGGCCACCGCTACCGCTTATTTTGAGAACCAAAAATGACCAAAATCCCCACCGATTGGACCACGCTGGTAGTAAAGTTCCAGACTGCCGCCGTGATGCCGCCCCCTTACGCCTACTTCTACACGCTGCAGATTGAAAAAACATCGAGCGGACTCGCGGTAGATTATACCCTACAGTACCTTGAACGCGACGAAATTGACGAAGAAGCAATTTTGGAAGAAGGGTTCACGCTCAATGATGACTTCGGCTGGAAAGGTGATTTGCCCGAAGTTTGGCAGGATGAATTGACGCAATTGCTGAATCAGACCACGCTTGCTACCGAGATTAAAATCAAAGAAACCGATAACTACATCGAATTTCTGTTTAAAGAAGGACAGTCGGCGGGCACCTTTCCGACCGAACGTAAACCCTGGGATTATTTCCTGCAGGAACTCGTGCAGGCAATCTATGAGGCGGCGAAAAAAGAGCGCGCTTTTGAGTTGGAATATGTACGCATCGACGGAGACAAAAAATCTACCGTACAGATAGAAGCTTCCTTCGCAAAACGTTTGTTCACCGTCCAGCTAAATGGTTCGAGCGCGCAGATAATGGATTGGAAGTGGACCCGCCAAACGATGGAAACGATTTTTCAGGCGGAATTTCTGGTCGACGACGCCGAGGAGCGCCATCCCGAATTCTCGGGGAAGTACCTCAATGTAGGGGACGGCCTATGGTACGAATTTGGCGAAACGCTGGTAGAACCTACGCCCGAAAGTAAGGTGCTGCCCAAAATCGAGCAATTGATGGAAAAAGTAATTCGGGAAGCGAGCACTGTTAAGCCAGCCTAGTCTTATTCTAGAAAATTATCAGAACCGGCGGGTCGATCGAGCTCCTCCTTTAACGCGCCAAGAATCTTTTTCAATTTGGCGTAGGCGGGGGGAGCGGTTGGCAATGTTGGGCTGATGAATGACTTTACCTCCCAAACTTCGAGCACATCGCCAATCGGTACGTCGAGTTCGGGGATGTTGTCAACGTCGGCCTTCAAAAGCAGCACGCCCCGCACTTTAACCAAATTTACCGGCCGACGAATCAGAACGCCCCGGTTTTTTACCAAAAAAATGTAGACGTTGCCATCCTTTATTTCGTACCAGTTACGCACGAAAGTGCCCACGAGCAGTGCTCCAGGAATACTGAAATCGTTGCCCGCCTCAAACGCCCGGTAGTGGCCCGAAGGAAGCGTGGGCAGTTGAAAAACCGGCAAGGCATTCAAATAATTCTGGTTCTCGTGCTGCCGGGCGTAATCATTTGCTTGCGCAGCTTTGACCCATTGGATTACTTGCTGAGGTCGTATTGGCTCCACCGCTGGGGCCGCCTTTGCCAACGCTTGATCCTCGTAATGATTGTTGAAACGTAACTGCCCGGACCCCGCGCTAGCGCTCGACCCGCCACTGGATTGATCCTTGAAATTTTCCTGATGGACCGGTTTAAAATTTATCGGACGCGCCACCGTACGCAAGCTGGGCTTGGGCGGGTTGAATTTGGCCACAATCGTAGCCAATGGTTGCGGCGGATTGGAAATTGGAGCCACCGATTCCTCCCGCATTAGTGGGGCCATCGGCTTATAGCTGGGATTGAGGGGCAAGCCCAAATCAGGCGTTTCCCGTAGCCGCCGAAGATCGTTTTTGAGCAAGTTATCGACCGATACGCCAAAGGCGTGGGCCATATTTTTAAGATTGGTCAGGTTGGGATTGGCGCGCGCTTCCTCATAAGCGCCCAACAATGAGCGCTTTATGCCGATTTTACGGGAAAACTGTTCCTGCGTCAGGCCGTTAAGACGGCGTAAGTACTTTATATTGTTGCTGACAATGCTCATTTATGTAATTGACAATTGACAGTTGATAGTTGACAGTTATATATACCTTCAACAGTAGTTTAAGCAGCGAAAAGTATTTTTTTACTGCAAGATGAGCCAATAAACGCGTTTGATATAATGTCAGGAGTAGATTTCTTTCCTTGCGGCTTTCAAAGTGTTCGTCAGCAAACCACAGATTGTCATTAAACCAACCCCGCCGGGGACAGGTGTGATGTGGCTTGTTTTGGGTGCTACGTCGGCAAAGTTCACGTCCCCTTTTAGAGAAAAGCCGCTTTTTTTACTTTCGTCTTTCACTCGGGTGATGCCGACATCCACCACCACCGCGCCTTCCTTCACGTAATCGGCCGTGACAAATTCGGGTCGACCCAACGCCACGATTAAAATATCGGCCGTCTGGCAAATTTCTTTCAGGTTTTGGGTTCGGCTGTGGCAAATCGTGACGGTGCAATTACCGGGGTAGGTATTCCGCTGCATCAGAATGGCCATCGGCAGGCCCACGATTTGGCTGCGGCCAATTACGACGCAATGCTTGCCGGAGGTCTCGATCTTGGTCCTTTCCAGCATTTCCAGAATGCCGAAAGGCGTAGCCGAAAGGTAAGCGGGCAGCCCTTTGCACATGCGACCCACGTTTATGGGGTGGAAGCCATCCACGTCTTTCGAAGGTTTTACCGCTTCCATAATCGTATTTTCGGAAATGTGCTTTGGGAGCGGCAGTTGCACGATGAAGCCGTCAACATCCGGGTCATCATTCAACTTTTCAACCTCACGCAACAACGCTTCCTCACTCGTATTCTCATCTAGCCGGACAAAGGTAGAGTTGAAGCCGACTTGCTCACAACTCTTGATCTTGGAAGCAACATAGGTTTCGCTCGCGCCATCGTTACCGACCAATATTGCGGCCAAATGCGGCTTCTTGCCACCCTGCGCCATCCATTGGTCGACTTGCGCCTTTATCTCTGCCTTAATCGTGGTCGAAAGCGCCTTGCCGTCGAGTAATTGCATTTTTTGAAAGTAGTTAAAATTAATTTTTTAAATTCTATATTTGAAAGTCAACCTTGGATACAATATTTATGATCCCTTTCCATATAGTCCAAATGCACGATCAGGATCACCAAAAAGTGTCACCCACGAGATATCTTCATCCAAACTAAGTTTTTCAATTTGGTTCATTTCAGAATCTGTGATTTCGAAATCCCAAATTTTAAAGTTTGCTTCAATGTGCTTTTTATTAACTGACTTTGGAACAGTAATAATTCCTTGTTGAATTGCCCAACGAATTAGAATCTGATAAGTGGACTTATCATGGTTCTCTGCTACTTTCTCCAATATTCGGTTGTTTTCCTCCCTTCCCCCAACTAACGGAGCATATCCTTTAGGGCAAATTTCTTTGTTTCGGCAGTATTCTAAAAAATCCGGTAAATAAATGAATGGATTTTGTTCGAACACATTGACTGCGGGAATTATGGTTGCACACTCGAATAATTTCTCTAAATCGGATTCATAGTAGTGAGAAACTCCAATTGCACGAATAAGACCATCAGAGTATAGCTTTTCTAATGCTAGCCATGTCTCTTTGTAAGTTTGAGGAACAGGCCAATGTACCAAATAAAGATCAATGTAATCAGTTTGAAGACGATTTAAGCTTTGATTGAAATTCTGTAAAACATTTTCGTAGCTATGTGAACTGTCTAATACTTTAGACGTAATAAATAATTCCTCTCGCTCGATACCAGCATCTTGGATACCCCTTCCTACCTGAGCCTCATTATTTAATATGCAATCTGTATTCTTTGATAAACAATCAATGTCGATTAAACCATAGCCCGCCTCGATGGCCCAGCGCACCGCCTGCCGCACTTCGTCCTTTTCACCCGGCGCATAAATGCCAAGCCCCAAAATCGGCATCTCGATACCGTTGTTTAAAACAACCGATTTATTCACCTTTAAATATTCGCTCATTCCCACATTCATTAAGTCAAAATTAATTTTTCAAATAACTTTTTCGCGCCAACCGTCGCCTTTTCCTGAATGAAAGTCATGTTTTTCGTGAGCGTAATGTCGGGCAGCGCGGGATCGATAAGATAAATCGGAACATTCGGCGCGACGTAATGTACCAATCCCGCCGCCGGGTACACGGCCAGCGAGGTACCAATCACTACAAAAATATCGGCTTCTTCGGTAATTCTGATCGCTTCGGCCATCATGGGTACTTGCTCGCCAAACCACACGATGTGCGGCCGAAGCTGACTCCCCTCCACGCAAAGATCACCCGTTTTGAGCTCCCATCCCTCGATATCGTAGACGAGATCCGGATTGCGGCTGCTGCGCGATTTGAAAAGTTCGCCGTGCAGGTGTACGACGTTAGCAGAACCCGCCCGCTCGTGCAGGTGGTCCACGTTCTGGGTGATGATCGTCACCTCGAAATGATCCTCTAACTCCGCCAGAATGCGGTGCGCGAGGTTGGGAGACACGTCCTGCGCCTGTTTACGCCGCTCGTTGTAAAATTGCAGCACCAGCTCCTGGTCACGCGCCCAGGCCTCGGGCGTCGCCACGTCCTCGACGCGGTGGTTTTCCCAGAGTCCGTCCGAGTCGCGAAACGTCTTGATACCACTCTCGGCGCTCACCCCGGCCCCAGACAAGACGACTAGTTTTTTCATTTTGATGGACTTTGGACCGGTCCGCCGGTGCGATGGATTATGGTCGATAGATTTTTTCCAATATCCATAGTCTAAAATCCAATATCATATAACTACGGTTTTGCTTTTCCTGGCACTGCTTTCTTCTTCGGTGCTGCCTTTTTCTTTGGTGCTGCCTTCTTTTTGGCGGCGGGCGCGGCATTATCTTCGCCACCGTCGGCCAATTTCAGGACGTCATCGTAGGTCAGGTCGGCGGGCTCCATGTCCTTGGGAATCTTGATATTCCGTTTCCCGAAGGAGATGTACGGACCGTAGCGTCCGTTAAGTACCTTGGCATTGGGGTTTTCGTCGTACTCGCGGATGATGCGGTTGCTGTCGATCTTTTTCTTGGCCTCAATAATTTCGATGCAGCGCGCCTCGGTTACCGCCATCGGATCATCGGTTTTTTCCAACGAAAAGAATTTGCCGTCATGCTTAACGTAAGGTCCGTATTTACCGATGTTGACCATCAACGCCTGATCTTCGTACATCCCGGCTTCACGGGGAAGTTTGAAGAGTTCCAGCGCTTCTTCCAGCGTAATGGTATCGAGTAACTGGCCTTTCTGCAAACTGGCAAATTTAGGCTTTTCCTCATCCTCGGCGTCGCCGATTTGCACGTACGGACCGTAGCGGCCGATGCGCGCGCTGATGGATTTGCCGGAGTTGGGGTCCTCGCCCAACAGTCGGGTCGTGAGGCTGCGGTCGATTTCTTCGCCCTCGGCGTCGGCTACTTTTTGGTGAAAGATTTTGGAGAAGCCGTCGATCATATCCTGCCATTGCACCTTTCCGTCGGCGATGTTGTCAAAATCCTTTTCCACCGTGGCCGTAAACGAAAAATCGACGATATCTTCGAAGTGGGCTACCAGGAAGTCATTGACGATCATGCCCGCGCTGGTCGGGAAAAGCTTTGTTTTTTCGGCCCCAAACGTTTCGGTGTTTTCCTTTTTGGCGACTTTATCATCTTTCAGGGTGATTTCGGTAAACTGCCGCTGTTGCCCCTCGCGATCTTCCTTCACCACGTACTCGCGGCGGACGATGGTCGAAATTGTT
>JBBSSJ010000021.1:0-29105 GCA_038242095.1 Cytophagales bacterium | reverse complement strand
TGCAATGGGTAGTTTCGGAGTGGAAAGTAAAAGACGTAAACGCGTCCGTCTTCTCCGGTGAACACCGCGAACTGTTGCGCATCGATGTACCGAACGTCGTCCACGGTACCCAGGACATCGGGTTCGTGCCGGATTTGAAGAAAGGCGATCCCGACTACGGAATGCTGTACATCGGGACGGGCGACGGGGGCGCTACTATAAAAAAGCATCCCGAACTGACGCACGACCTGCACTCGCTGTTGGGAACCATCATTCGCATCGACCCGCTGGGCCGCAACAGTCCGAACGGCAAATACGGCATCCCGATCGACAACCCCTTTTACAAAAATCCTGACCCGAAAGTGCGCCGGGAAATCTGGGCGTACGGCTTCCGTAATCCGCACCGTTTGGCGTGGTGGGACGGACCAAAGGGTCGCGTAATGATCGAAGCGGAAATAGGGGAGGGCAACTCAGAGGAGATCAATATTGTCGAAAAAGGAGTCGATTATGGTTGGAATATCCGAGAGGGTGATTACGCAATCGATTTCAATCATATGAATTCACCCAAGCCCATTCCAAGCGGTGAAGCCGGGCCTTACCGCGCGCCTTTCGCCCAATATGATCACACCGACGGCAATGCCATCAGCGGCGGCTACGTGTACGAAGGACCGTTGGCGGCTTTACAAAATAAGTACGTTTTTTGCGATATCCTTCGGGGCAGGTTGCTGTATCTCGACGTTAAAAAAGGCTTCACCGACCCGACCATCTACGAAATGCAAGTTGTCCAAAACGGCGAACCTACCACCATGAAAAAGGTGGTCCCCACGCCCCGCCTGGACCTGCGCATTACTTATGATCCCTACAAAAAGGAAATGTATTTGATAACGAAGGGCGATGGGAAGATCAGGAAGATTGTGAAAGCATATGTGGAGTAAGGGGGTTATTAGGCGTTAGGCTATTAGGTGTTAGGTAAAACAGTTGATGCTAAATTAATAATATTACTTTTCTTAATTCAAGGCTGACCTAATAACCCAATACCTAACGACCTAATACCTATAACCTCGCTAAATACTTCTGCCCACCCAGTGCCCGCATCTGTCGCGAGATCTTGGACGTGCGTCCCAGTACGTAAGAAGAGGGGTTTTTGATCGAAAATTTAATGGGGTTAGGCAGTACGGCGGCAATGCGAGCGGCTTCGGAACGGCTTAAATTTTTGGCGCTCTTGTTATAAAAGCGCTGCGACGCGGCTTCTGCGCCGAAGGTCATTTTGCCGGTTTCGGCGACGTTCAGGTACACTTCCAGAATACGCTCTTTTCCCCAAATTAACTCGATCAGTAGGGTAAAATAAGCTTCTAGAGCCTTGCGAAGATAGCTGCGGCCGTGCCATAGAAACACGTTTTTGGCGACCTGCTGCGTGATGGTACTGGCACCACGCACGCGCTTCCGCTTTTCGGACATGGCGTCCTGAATTCCGTCAAAATCAAAGCCCCAGTGCGTGGGGAAAGTCTGGTCTTCGGAGGCCACCACCGCTAAGGCGGCTTCTTTTGAAATGTTGTCGTAGGATTCCCAATCCTTGTAAAGCTTGGTACTTTCGTCGGCGCGGGCCGCTTCTATTTTTCGGCCAATCATGTGCGGCGTTACCCAGACCGGAACGAATTTTAGCACGATAACCCACACGACTGAAATGATGAAAAAATAGAAAAGGGCTTTGAAGAGAAAAGCGAAAACGACGCGCAAAATGAAGGAATTTAAGTTTACATTTAGCCAACAAAGTACGTAAAGTTTCCCCAGGATGAGCGAAGACTTTCTGAGTTTTGTGTGGCGCTACCAGTATTTCGACGCCTTGAATCTGCGCGCCGAAACAGGCGAGGCGCTGCAAATTCTGCGCGTTGGGCAGCTTAATACAGACGCTGGTCCCGACTTCGCCGAGGCGCGGATATTACTAGACGGACTGGAATGGGCCGGGGCGGTGGAACTGCATGTGCGCTCCTCGGATTGGGAAGCGCATCGTCATCCCGACGATGCCGCTTACGAAAGCGTGATCCTACACGTGGTGTGGGAGGATGATCGTCCCGTGCTGCGGCAGGACGGTACTTTGGTGCCAACGCTCGTGCTCAAGTCCCGCGTTAAGCCCGCTGTACGTGAGCGCTACGAGCGGCTGATGACCAGCAAAACCGAAATACCCTGCGCCCCGCAGTTTCGGGATGTACCGCGCTTGCCCAAGATCGCCATGCTGGACCGCGTGCTGCTCGAACGGCTCGACGGTAAAGCGGCCCGGGTGACCGAACTTTGGGAAGAGAATAACCGTGATTGGGAAGAAACCGCCTACCAGTGGCTAGCGCAATACTTTGGTTTCCGGCTCAACGCTCCGGCTTTCCTGCGTTTGGCCCAAATCGTCCCATTAAAGATTTTACAGAAACACCGCCTGTCGGGCTTACAAATTGAAGCGCTGCTTTTTGGAACATCGGGTTTGCTGCCCGCCGACTCGGAAGAAAAATACGTACAGGATTTACAGCGAGAGTACCAGTTTCTAGCCGCCAAGTACGGCTTGCTTTCCCAAAAAATGGCGCTGACCGAATGGAAGTTCCTGCGGCTGCGCCCGGCGGGATTTCCGACGGTTCGGCTGGCGCAGTTCGCCACGTTGCTGCAGCACGAAACGGGGCTTTTTGCTTCGCTTACCTCGGTCGAAAGTGCCGACGAGTTGCGCAAAATGTTGCGCGTAAGTCAAAGTGCTTACTGGAAAAAGCACTATCAATTTGGCAAGGAAGCTACGGCTATCGTGCCCGGCCTGGGCAAAGACGCCGCCGATTTACTCATTATCAATGCCGCCGTCCCGCTGCTGGTTGCCCACGCCCGGCAACGCGACCAGGCATTGTTACTCGACCGCGCCGTGCGCTGGCTGGAACAAATTCCCGGCGAGAAAAACCACATTACCCGCGCGTGGGCGGATTTGGGGATGCGGGTAACTACGGCCTTCGATTCGCAAGCACTGATCGAATGGCACAATGGTTACTGCGTCGAAAAACGTTGCCTGGAATGCACCGTGGGGGCGGCGCTGGTGCGGCCTGCCTAGCTGCGGTTGATTAGGTTCACGCCGGAAAGCAGGAAAATGATGCCCACGGCGAAGGGCACGATGGATTCCCATTTCGTAATCGTGAAGCCCAGTACGGACTTGTCGGACATGAAAGCCGCGCAGGCAAAAAGCACGACAAGAATACCGATGATGGTAAGGAGTGAGGCAAAAAAGCGTTTAAATTTAACGTCGTCCATGGGAAGCTTTTGGGTGAATGGTGGTATTTGTTTTTGGGGTAAAAGGTTAAGGGTGAAACGGTAAACGGAATCGTTGACTGTAATGAAGCTATAATAAAAAAGGCATAAAGCGCCGTTTTACCGTTAACCGTTAATTGTTAACCCAATTTTGAAACCTTCTTGTACCATAAAAGCGTAAGCCGGTTCGTATTCGTTGGGGATGATGCCTTCGAGGATGGCTTCGCGGATGGTTTCTTTGATGAGGCCTACTTCGCGGGAGGGCGTCAGGTTGAAGGTTTGCATGATGATTTGGCCGGTGATGACGGGTTGGAAATTGCGTAACTGATCCCTTTCCTCCAATTCTTCCAATCGCTGCTCCACCAAGTCGAAATTGGCCAGGTACTTCTTGACTTTCAGCGGATTTTTGGAGGTGATATCGGCGCGGCAGAGTTTCATTAGCGCATCCAGGTCGTCCCCGGCGTCGAACAGCAGGCGGCGGAGGGCCGAATCGGTGATTTCCTCGCGCGACAGTACGATGGGCCGCAGGTGCAGCCGCACGAGCTTTTGGACAAACCGCATCTTTTCGTTGAGCGGCAGCTTCATCTTCCTGAAAATCGTGGGCACCATCCGCGCCCCGGCTTCCTCGTGGTTGTGGAAGGTCCAGCCCGCTTTCTTGTCGAAACGCTTGGTTGCGGGCTTGGCGATGTCGTGCAGAATTGCCGCCCAGCGCAGCCACAGGTCGTCGGTAAACGCGCAAACGTTATCAAGTACCTGCAGCGTGTGGTAAAAATTGTCCTTGTGTCCGCGCCCGTCCACGATGTCCACGCCGTGCAGGGCGATCATTTCGGGAAATATCTTTTCCAGTAAACCGCACTGGTACAGTAGTTTGAAACCGTAGGAAGGTACTTTGGACAGGATGATTTTGTTCAGCTCGTCGGCGATGCGCTCCGCCGAGACGATCTCGATGCGATCTTTCATGGCCAAGATGGCGGCGAACGTATCGGGCTCGATATCGAAGTTGAGCTGCGACGCAAAGCGGATGGCCCGCATCATGCGCAACGGGTCGTCAGAAAACGTAATTTCGGGTTCCAGCGGCGTACGGATCATGCGCATCCGCAGGTCGCGGACGCCATCGAAGGGGTCGAGCAACTCGCCGTAGTCGGCTTCGTTCAGACTGATACCCAAGGCATTGATCGTAAAGTCGCGGCGGTTCTGATCGTCTTCGAGCGTCCCGTCTTCCACGATGGGCTTGCGTGATTCGCTGCGGTAGGATTCCTTGCGTGCGCCCACGAATTCAATTTCCAGATCGCCAAGCTTGACCTGCGCGGTCCCGAAATTCTTGAAAACACCGACGTGGGCTTTGGGGCCCAGATTTTCGGCCAGCCGCTCAGCGAGAGCGATCCCGCTCCCGACGCACACGATATCGATATCCTTACTCGCTCTCTTCAATAATATATCCCGCACAAAACCCCCAATCACGTAAGCCGAAACGTCCTCGGCGCGGGCGGCCTCGGTAATTTTTTCAAAGACGGGGAACGGAGCTAATTTTTCCTGCAAATTCATGCCGCAAAGGTAATGAAAAGTGTTGCCGCCCGGAAAAAGTTTGCTACCAAGCCCGGCAGTTTGTTACTTCGCAGGAATCACCTTTACAACCATCAATGAATAGAATAGTATTCCTCATTCTTGCCCTTTTTCTTGCCCTCCCCGTTTTTGCCCAGACAAGGAAACCCGCTACGGGACAGCCCTCCTGGCAAAAGCTTTACATCGTTAAAGACAAGCGTTATATTTCGCAGGGCAACGATAAAAAGCTATTCTGGCTGGGCGATACGGCCTGGGAGCTTTTCCACCGTCTGAGCCGCGAGGAGGCTGATTTTTATCTGAAAAATCGTGCCGATAAGGGCTACAACGTCATTCAGGCCGTGGCGCTGGCCGAATTCAACGGTCTTACCCAGCCCAATGCTTATGGTCAAATCCCGCTGATCGATAACGACCCGACTCAGCCCAACGAAGCCTACTTCAAACACGTGGATTACGTGATCGACAAAGCCGCGCAGTACGGCATGTTCGTGGCGCTGCTGCCCACCTGGGGCGATAAATTCAATAAAAAATGGGGGATGGGGCCGGAGATTTTTACGCCCGAAAATGCGCGTATTTACGGAGAGTTCCTGGGCAAGCGGTACAAAAATAAAAATGTAATCTGGATGCTGGGCGGCGACCGGAGCCCCGAAACCGAAGCGCATTACAAGATCATCCGCGCCATGGCCGAAGGATTGAAAGCGGGCGATGGCGGCAATCGATTGATGACGTACCATCCCATGGGTGATAGTAACTCGGCGGCCTTTTTTCATCAGGATAAATGGCTCGACATCAATATGTTCCAGTCGGGCCACGTCGCGCGAGACAAGAAAAACTACGTCTTTACCCGCCAAAATCACTACCTGTTTCCGGTAAAACCCACGCTAGATGGGGAGCCGCGCTACGAGGACCATCCCATCGACTGGAAGCCACAGCTCGGGTACTTCGATGATTTCGATGCCCGGCAAGCGGCCTGGTGGTCGGTGCTGGCGGGGGCTTGCGGACATACCTACGGCTGCCACGATGTATGGCAGTTTTTCGATCCGGACCGGAACCCGCCGATTTCGTTTGCGCGCACGCACTGGAAGCGGGCGCTGGATTTGCCGGGGGCTTACCAAATGGGCTACATCCGTAAACTCATGGACGCGCATCCCTGGTGGCGGTTGATGCCCGAACAGCGGGCCATCAAAAATGAAAATCCCGAAGACGGGGGCTACCAGATGTCGGCAATTTCCGAAGATATGGATTTTCTGATCGCCTACACGCCGCACGGCAAACCGCTCCAAATTGACCTCAGCATGTTGGTCGCCGCGCCTAGGTTGTTGGCATATTGGTATAATCCGCGCGATGGCGTGAGTATCAAGATTGGAGAATTAAAGAACGAAGGCGTGGTAGAGTTTAAGCCCTACGCCGCCGGACCGGACACCGATTGGGTGTTGGTGCTGGACGATGCCGGCAAGCCATGGGCAGGATTTGGGGTAAAGTAATTTACACTACTCGTACCGCAAATGCTTGACCGATTCACCGGATTCGGCTAGTTCGGTGAGGGCGTCGATGCCGATGTCAATGTGTTTTTGCACGAAACTGGTAGTCACCTTGCGGTCGCTTTCCTCAGTCTTGACGCCTTCGGGTACCATCGGATTGTCAGATACCAGCAACAGCGCGCCGTGCGGGATGGAATTGGCAAAGCCCACGATAAAGATGGTGGCCGTTTCCATGTCGATGGCCAGGGCACGAATCTCGCGGAGGTAGTCTTTAAATTTTTCATCGTGCTCCCAAATGCGCCGGTTGGTAGTATAGACGGTACCCGTCCAATAGTCCATCTCGTGGCGGGCGATACTCGACGATACCGTGCGCTGTAGCCGGAACGACGGCAGGGCCGGAATCTCGGTCGGCATGTAGTCGTTGCTGGTTCCCTCGCCCCGGATGGCGGCGATGGGCAGCACGAAATCGCCGACCTGCGTTTTCTTTAAACCGCCGCACTTCCCCAGGAACAGCACGGCCTTAGGCTTAATGGCCGACAGCAAATCCATCACGGTAGCCGCCATGGCACTGCCCATCCCGAAGTTGATGATCGTAATATTGTTGGCCGTAGCCGTTTGCATTGCCCGCCCGATTCCCTTTACCTCGACATCGAATTTCTCGGCAAACATCGTGACGTAATTGATAAAGTTGGTGAGCAAAATATACTCGCCAAACTCCTCAGCGGGTGTCCCCGTATAACGCGGCAGCCAGTTCTTGACAATTTCTTTCTTAGTGTTCATTTGTGTTGATGGAGAATGGAGACGGAGCACCCCGCGCTGTTAATAATGAATATTGAAATAACAGACAAAGCGTATTGTAAGCTTCGTTCTTTATATTTGGCTCCTGAAAGCCATGAAGTGAGAAACCCCTAATTATCAATTGCCAACTTTCAATTCTCAATTAAATTTACCCTCATTTGCCCACAAAGTTAAGGCGCTGAACGGGAAACCGCACATTTACGACTTGATTCGGCGGAAGTATATCATGCTAACGCCCGAGGAGTGGGTGCGGCAGCACTTTGTGCATTTATTGATTAACCAGTACCACTATCCCAAATCACTTTTTGCCATCGAGACGGGTTTGTACTACAACAAACTCGCCAAGCGCTCCGACATCATGGTGCTGGGCACCGACGGACGGCCGCATCTGCTGGTCGAGTGCAAATCTCCCGATGTGAAGATTGCCCAGGGGACCATGGCCCAAATCGCCCGCTACAGTTTCACGCTGCGGCCGCGTTTCCTGGCAATTACCAACGGGTTGGAGCACTTCTGTTTCAGAATAGAAAATGGCCAGATTGTGTATTTGGATGATTTTCCAGCTTTTGAAAGAAACTAAAAAGGCCCGTTCGATCATTCGAACGGGCCTTTTCTACAAATCCTGAATCTTCTTTACTTCATGCTTACCAAATCGACTTCGATCTCGAAATCGTCATAAACCATTTTATCGCCCAGCGTGGCTGCATCGAAAAAGGATTTCGAGCGAAACTTCATATCGTACTTGGAGCGGTCGACGATGATGGTACCCTTCACCATCGCGCCTTTGCCCATCGGCGTCACTTTAACCGGAAAAGTAACCGGCTTGGTGATGCCCCTGATCGTCAGATTACCGGTCACCTCCTCCATACCGTTGGTCTGGGGAGACGTTTTAGTCACCACAAACGTAGCCGTTGGATGCTTTTCCACACCAAAGAAATCTTCCGATTTCAGGTGACCTACCAGCTTGCCGTTGTACTCCTTATCCGTGAGGTCAGCATTGGTAATGCTGTTCATGTCGGCCACGAAGGAGCCGCCCGTCAGCTTGGTGCCATCGAGCGTAAACGAACCCTCTTTCAGGTCGATCGTGCCGTGGTGCTCGCCGGTCACTTTCTTCCCGTTCCACTTCAATTCGCTTTTCGACGTGTCCACTTTGTAAGTCGTGGCTTTTTTCGCGGGATCGATCAGCGTGGCGCTTGTCAGCAGTACCGAAGCGGCCAGCAGGACCAGCCAGTTTTTAGTCTTTTTCATAGAAATCGTTTTTAGTCTAAAATTGAGTTGTTAAAATTTGTGTGTGTATGGTATGGCCAAATTAATTAAAAGTGTGTGTAAAGTATGGCTCAGGCCGAGGCCCGTAATTTATCGAGCAGATTGCTTAATACGGTAGCTTCCTCTTCCGAAAGCGTGTGTAAGTCCTTCTCCCTGATAACCAATAACGGGTCGATCTTGGCCAGGACGTCGAGCCCGTTGCGGGTAATGCTTATATCCACCGCCCGACGGTCCGATTTACAAACCACGCGCACGAGCCAGCCTTTCGCCAGAAGCTTGTCCACCAATCGGGAGGTGTTGGAGGTTTTGTCCAGCATCCTTTCCGAAATGGCGTTGACCGTCATGGGTTCAGGCTGGTGGCCGCGCAAAATCCTCAGTACATTAAACTGCTGCGGGGTCAGGTCGTGATCCCGAAAGATTTCGAGTTGCCGGTGCGTCAACCAATTCCCGGTGTAAATCAGGTTGATCGACAGCCTCTGGTAGGGGCTTCTGAACTTGGTTTGCTTGATATCCTGCTCTATCGCCATGCGCTTACTCGTGATGGTTGCAAAATTAGTGTTAATACATCTATTGTACAAATATTCTAATTAATAAATTTTTTTATGTGTCCGCAAAGACCACCAGAATTCTTTAGTGTCCCGTTAATAGGGGAATAATGATGTTTTTCTGGCCCATAAATGCCGGCTGGAATCAAGCTTTCTAAAATCATGAAGTATCTTTGCGCCCGTTTTTAACGAAAGCCTAATCTCGATGATCGTCTCCCTGACTCGCCCGCTGCTGCTGGCCTCCAACTCCCCGCGCCGCCGGCAACTCCTGCAGCAATCGGGCTTTGAGTTCACGACGGAAGTACGCCCCACCGACGAAGATTTTTCCGCTACGATGCCACCCGCGGAGGTGCCCGCCTTCCTGGCCCGACAAAAAGCCGCGTGCTTCCTCGCTGATGCGGGCGAGCGCCTGGTGCTATGCGCCGACACGATCGTAGTCAAAGACGGCCAAATTTTGAACAAACCCGCCGATGACGATGAGGCCTTCGCGATGCTGCGATTGCTCTCGGGCGCGACGCACGAAGTGCACACGGGTGTTTGTTTGCTCGATCACGGAAAACTTATAAACCAAACCGACACCGCACGGGTTACCTTCCGAACTTTGACCGATCGCGAAATCCGGACCTACGTTGCCGCTCAACCGCCCTTCGACAAAGCCGGGGGCTACGGGGTGCAGGACTGGATCGGCCTGACGGGAATCGCACGCATCGAGGGCTCGTACTACACCGTCATGGGCCTGCCGACGCATTTGGTGTACGAGATGCTATCACCCTACTTTACATATCCACAAACAATTAAACAGTTAAACGATTAAACAACTAAACAACCACCTTCCCAGAGTTTGTTACGAAATTTTCGTCCGCTCTTTCTGCGATTCCAACGGCGACGGCATCGGGGACCTCAACGGCATCACGTCCAAACTCGATTATTTACAGGATTTGGGCGTTGAGGCGCTCTGGCTCACGCCGATTCAGCCTTCGTCCTCGTACCATAAATACGATGTGCAGGATTACTACGGTATCGATCCCGAGTATGGTACCCTCGACGACTACCGCCGCCTGTTGGCCGAGGCCCACGGGCGCGGCATAAAGGTTTATATGGACCTGGTCATCAACCACACGAGCGAGGAGCACCCGTGGTTTAAGCAAGCCAGTCTGGGGGCGAGCAATCCTTACCGCGATTTTTATTGGTGGATGCTGCCTGAGATGATCGAAGCGCTGGGCGTGGAAAAACGCGAGGAAACCGCCGACGCGCACGTGATTTTTCCCTGGCACGACAATCCCGGCGACCCCGCAAAGTACTACGCGATGTTTATCAAGAGCATGCCCGACCTCAATTACGAGAGCGAGCGGCTGCGCGAAGAAGTGTACAAGATCGTGCGCTACTGGCTCGCTGAAATCGGCGTAGACGGCTTCCGGCTCGACGCCGCGCGCCACATTTATCCGCCCTGGCAGCGGAAAAAGAACGTCGCGTTTTGGGAGGAATTCGGCGGAGTCGTGCGGCAGACCAAGCCCGACGGCTACACAGTGGGCGAAGTGTGGGCCAACGCCGACGAGGTGGCGCCTTATTTTAAAGGATTGCGGGCCAATTTCCACTTCGACCTTAGCTACGCCATGCAAGGCATCATCCAGTCGGGGCGCGATTATGGGTTGGTCAAGAATCTGCTGAGCGACTACGCGCGCTTTGCCACGGCTAACCCCGATTTTATTGACGCCACCATGCTCACCAACCACGACATGAACCGCCTCGGCAGCGTGGCGGGCGGGCACCCGGGCAAGATGAAACTGGCCGCCGCCATGCTGCTGACTTTACCGGGACAACCCTACCTGTATTATGGCGAGGAGCTTGGGATGCTGGGCGTCAAACCCGACCCGCATATTCGCGAGCCATTCCGCTGGACCGAGCGCCGCGATGATCCGCAACTCACGCAATGGAGCAAAACGCGCTATTCAACGCCCGATGTCGTGCGCTCCGAGGCTACGCAGGCCGCCGATGCCGACTCGCTGTTGAATTTTTACAAAAAACTCATCGCCCTCCGCAAGGCCCATCCCGCGCTGGGGCAGGTACTGCGGCCCAACCTCCAGGCCGCCGCCTGCGCCGACCGCAAAACGCTGGCTTTCTACCGAACGCACCCGACCAAGCCCGCGCTGGTGATTCATAATTTGACGGGCCGTCCCGGCAAAATAAGTTTGGGAAAAAAGGAATTGGACTACAACAAGATCCTTTTTCAAAGCCACCCCAACGTAAAACTCAATCCGGCCAAATTAGTGCTACCCGCGTACGGCAGCGTAATGCTGGGCCGCTAAAAAACCATTGAAAAACAGTATCTTGCCTCACTTACCTAACCAACCACCATGCAACGACGTCACTTTCTCCAAGCCTCCGCCCTTACGGGTTTCACTTTATTAAATAGCAAGAATCTACTGGCCCAATGGCTGGAAGACCCTTACAAAATGAAGGACCTGCGCGGTGGCGTGGGCGTCTTCACTGAAAAAGGAGGCACCATCGCGTACTATCTCGACAAAGACGGCATCGTCGTGGTCGATTCCCAGTTTCCCGAGCAATCGGAGCACCTGATCGGCGCTTTGCGCAAAACCAGCGAGCAGCCGTTCCGCTACCTCATCAACACCCACCACCACGGCGATCACACGAGCGGTAACATTGCTTACAAAGGTCTGGTCGGGCAAGTTGTGGCGCACGTCAATTCCGACAAGAATCAGCGCGCCGTGGCCGAGAAGAGCGACAGCGTCGACAAGCAGCTTTTTCCGGATATGACTTTTGGTAACGAGGGTTGGAAGCAGAAAATCGGGAAAGAAAGTATCCGCACCTACTATTTCGGTGCGGGCCATACCGATGGCGACAGCATCGTGCATTTCGAGAATGCCAACGTGGCCCACATGGGCGATTTGCTATTCAACGGCCGCTACCCGTTCATTGACAAATCGGCTGGGGCGAGTATCGACAACTGGGTAAAGGTGTTGGACAAAACCGACAAGACCTTCGATAAAAACACGCTCTTTGTTTTCGGTCACGCCTTCGATCCCGAGAAAATCACGGGCGGTAAGGAAGAAATCAAGCGCTTCGGAGGCTACCTGGAAAGCGTGCTGGCCTACGTAGGTAAGGAAATCAAGGCTGGAAAAAGCAAAGAGGAAATCATGAAAGCGACCAGCATTCCCGGCGCGACCTACATGCAGGGCGACGGCATTGAGCGCAGCCTGGGACCCGCGTATGATGAGTTGACGATGGGGTAGGGGATAATTTGATTATTTTCGGAATTTAGTAATTGGTCCTATGAAAACCACCCTCATCATCCTTGTTCTAATCGCGGCTCAGTTTGCTCGCGCCCAGCCCGTATACCCTACGCTCGGCACGATCCAATACGACGACCCGCGTTTCGAAAAGCTAATTTCCGAAGGAACGGCGTTGGAAGTACTGGCGTCGGGTTTCGATTGGTCGGAAGGACCGGTTTGGGTCAAGGAAGGTGGTTTTCTATTATTTTCGGATGTACCCCAAAACACGATTTTCAAGTGGAGCGAAAAGGAGGGGTTGAGCGTGTTTCTCAAACCTTCGGGTTACACGGGCGCGGGGCAGTACGGCAACGAGCCGGGCAGCAACGGCCTGATAATCGACCAGCAAGGTCGCCTGATTTCGTGCGAACACGGCGACCGTCGGGTATCGGCCATGCCGCTGAGCGGCGGGGGGAAAGTGACGCTCGCCGACCGTTACAAGGGTAAGCGCCTCAACAGCCCTAACGACGTGGTGCAGCATTCTGGCAACGGGAGCTACTACTTCACCGACCCGCCTTACGGGCTGCCCGAAAAGGCCGACAGTCCCAGCCGCGAACTGGCGGAATTTGGCGTGTATCGAATCGCGCCCGATGGCGAAGTGACGCGGGTGATTTCTGATTTGACCCGCCCGAATGGCCTGGCTTTCGCACCCGATGGCCAGACGCTTTACGTGGCTCAATCGGACCCGGAGCGGGCCGTGGTTATGGCGTATCCCGTCAAAGCGGACGGAAACCTGGGCACAGGCCGAATTTTTTTTGACGCGGCGCCGTTGGTGAAGAAAGGATTGCAGGGTCTTCCTGACGGCCTCAAGCTCGATCAATCGGGTAATGTCTGGACTACCGGCCCAGGCGGAATTTTGGTTTTAAGCCCCGAAGGTACCCTGCTCGGTCGCATCGAGACCGGACAGGCCACTGCTAATTGTGCGTGGGGCGAGGATGGCAAAACGCTGTACATTACCGCCGACGGATACCTCTGTCGGATACGGACAAACGTAGTAGGAGCAGGGTGGAGGTAGGTGTTTGATTCGTTGTTTAATTTGACGAACTTCGCGAGAAATGCCGGGGGGGGAGGTAAATACGAAGTTAAAAAATGCTGGACAATCGTCGTTTTGTAATCATTGCCTTTTTTGGGATGATTGGGTTCGCCTATATCTTCCGACTATTTTACCTACAGGTACTCGACGACAGCTACTCCATCGAATCAGCCAGTAACTCCATTAAGCGGGTGATGGAAGTACCCTTTCGGGGGCAAATTTACGACCGCAACGAAAAGCTGATCGTGTACAACACGCCGGTTTACGATCTGGTGGTGACGCCCTACAAGGCCAAAGTGCAGGACACGCTGATGCTGTGTCGGCTCCTCAACATTCAACGCTCCGATTTCGACAGTCTCATGCTAAATGCGGCGACTTATTCGCGCGTTAAGCCTACCTTGTTTTTGCGGCAACTGTCGCGCGAGGACTACGCCCGCATTCAGGATGTGATGGTCGATTATCCTGGTTTTGAATTTGTAAAAAGCTCACTGCGCACCTACACTGCCCCCACGATGGCCAACTCGCTGGGCTACGTGAGCGAAATCACGGGCGGGCAACTGAAAAAACAGGACGGATTCTACTACCAACAAGGCGATTACGTAGGACAGAGCGGCCTGGAAATTTTTTATGAGAAAGAACTCCGGGGCCATCGGGGCGTCAAATTTGTGATGCAGAACGTCAACGGCGTCGCTAAAGGCTCTTGGAAAGACGGTATTCTGGACACGGTTGCCGTAGCCGGGCAAAACTTGTATACCGGCATCGACATCGACTTGCAGCATTTTGCCGATAGTTTGATGGTCAATAAAGTCGGTAGCGTGGTCGCCATCGAGCCCAGCACCGGACAGATTTTGTCCATCGTGTCGGCGCCCAGTTACGACCCGAGCCAGCTCGCCAGTCGCCACTTTTCGGAAAATTACCGTGAACTGGCCAAAAACCCCTACAAACCGCTGTTTAACCGTCCGGTCATGGCGAGCTACCGTCCGGGTTCGACCTTTAAGGTAATTCAGGCGCTTGCTGCTTTGCAACAGGGAGCCATCCACTCTTCCACGGCCTTTTCTCACGCGGGCGTACCGATGAAATGTCACGGCGGCGGTCACGGTAACAATGTGCTGCAGGCGATACAGCACTCCTGTAACCCGTACTTTTACCGGGTTTTTCAGAGCATGCTCTACAATAACGATCTTAGTGACACCTACGAAGCGTCACGCGCCGGATTGGCTAAATGGCATGAGCAGGTCTCTAAGTTCGGCATAGGGGAAAAACTAGGCGTTGATTTGCCCAGTGAATACAAGGGAAGTCTGCCGGGCGTCGATTATTACGACAAGGTTTATGGCAAGAAGCGCTGGAAGTTCTCCAACGTATACTCGCTCAGTATCGGGGAGGGCGAACTCCTGGTTACCCCACTAAAGATGGCTAATGTCGCCGCCATTATCGCCAACCGGGGCTACTATTACACCCCGCATATCGTGAGTGGGGTAGGCAAGAAAAACAGTCCGCTGCCTGAGTACTTAGTGAAGCACGAAGTGGGCATCGACCGCCGGCACTTCGAGACAGTAATACCCGGCATGATTGGGGCCGTGGACGACGGTACGGTAATGCGGCTGGCCCGAATTGCGGACGTGCAGATTGCGGGTAAAACGGGTACTTCCCAGACTAAACAGGGAAAAGCGCACGCCATCTTCATCGGTTTTGCTCCTGCCGACAACCCTAAGATTGCGATTGCCGTTTTCGTGGAAAATGGCGAGTGGGGTGGTATATCGGCGGCTCCTGTCGCTAACCTTGTCATTGAGCGTTATTTGAAGGGTAAAACGGAAAATAAAGCACTCGAGAACTATATTCTTACCACCAAGCGATTTACTCCCTTCCTGCCCGCTCAGAAGCCTAAATCTCCCGAAAAGGACACCTTAAAGAAGAAGGCAATCGAAATTCCGCTCGCCAACAAAAAATCCCGTACCACACCCATCATCAAAACCGCCGCCACCTCATCGGGCAGATAGTTTTTCTCATTGGACAGTTGACAATTTCATAATTGGCGAAGCAAAAAACATTAACCCAAAACCTGGACTGGATCGCGGTGCTGATCTACATCATGTGTATCCTGGTGGGGTGGTTCAACATTTACGCTGCCGTGTACAGCCCCGAGGTGCCGACGGACATCTTCGACTTGTCGCATAACGCGGGCAAGCAGATGATGTGGATCGGCACGACGGTGCTGCTTATCATCTGCATTCTGGTCGTCGACTACAAGTTTTACGATACCTTCGCCTACATCATTTACGCCTTATTTGTGCTGCTGCTTGTGGCGGTACTTTTCGCGGGTAGCGAAATAAACGGTTCGCGCTCCTGGATCAAAATCGGCTCCTTTTCTATTCAACCCGCCGAATTTGCCAAACTCGCCACCAGTCTGGCGCTGGCTAAGTACCTCAGCGATCCGGCCGTGAGCCTAACCCGTTCCTGGCGAGATTACCTACCGATTGCCGCGATTATCGGTATTCCCGCCCTGTTAATTCTGCTGTCCAATGAGACGGGCTCCATGCTGGTGTTTGCGGCTTTTTCCATCATGCTGTACCGCGAGGGTATGCCCGGCTTCATCCCGCTGATTGGCATCGTGACGGCTATTTTGCTGGTGCTGACGCTGCTTTTTCTGAAATGGTTTATCGCGCTGGGCATTCTGGCGGTGGCGGGTTTGGCCATTTTTTTTATGTCAAAATCTGACCGCAAACGCGGAGGCGTTATGGCGACGGTGGTTGTTGCCGGCTTTATGGTGGCGGTGGTGTTTGGGGTGGATTTCTTTATCAACAACGTTCTGCAAAAACACCAGCGAAGTCGCATCATGGTGCTGGTCGACCCGTATTCCGATCCGCGCGGGGCGGGCTGGAACGTGATTCAGTCCAAAATTGCCATCGGTTCGGGGCGGATGACGGGTAAGGGCTTCCTGGAAGGTACCCAAACCAAATTCAACTTCGTGCCCGAGCAAAGTACCGACTTCATTTTCTGCACCGTAGGCGAGGAGCATGGCTTTCTGGGCAGCTTGTTGGTGGTCTGCCTGTTCGTGGGGCTCATCGTCAGAATCGTGGTGCTGGCCGAGCGACAACGAACGCGCTTCGGGCGCGTGTACGGCTACTGTGTGGCGGGAATTATCTTTTTCCATTTCATGATCAATATCGGTATGACCATTGGTCTGATGCCGGTGATCGGTATCCCGCTGCCGTTCTTTAGCTACGGAGGCTCGTCGCTTTGGTCCTTCTCGATTCTGCTGTTTATCTTCCTTAAAATGGATTCCCAGCGCCCCTTCACCCTTTCGCGCGGGTAGGTATGGCACTCATCAGCAAGAAAAAGGTACCCTTTCGGATCAATACCGACCTGCGCGAATACCTGGTCAAGTACCAGCGTGAGGTACCGTTGCAGATCCACTACACCGATCTGCTGCGGTTTTCCAACGCTATTTCACTCTACGACCCCAAAGGCAACGACACGCTTTGGGTGTCGGTTTTCTATGATCCCGGCGATACCGCCGACATCTTCCTGTCGCTCAAAACGATCTACGCCCACCTGAAAGTGGACGGCGATTTGTCGATCCTGAAACACCTGAGCGTCGACCGCGTGGACCTCTGCACCTACGGCAATACCCGGCCGTTCAGGATCAGGATCGTGAATCAGATCAACGACAACTTCGATTACTTTTACATCAAAAATGCCGATTCATCGCGGGTTTACGGCCTGGAATTGGAAGATATTTTCTCGCCCAATCAGGTAAGCTACATGACGAGCGGTAACTCGCTGGTGGAAGAGCACATTGCCGGCATACCGGGCGACGTATTTCTCAAAAGCCATATCGCTGATCCCGAGTTGAATCCCATTCGGCTTTGCAAGGAGTTCGTGAAGTTTAATGAGCGTTGCTTCGTGCGGCTATTGGGTGATATGCATTCGAGCAATTTCGTGGTCGACATCACACCCGATTTTGAGGAAATCTATTACCGCTTCCGCGCCATCGACTTCGATCAGCAGTCGTACGAAGGCAAGAAGACGGTGTACATGCCCCAGTTTTTCAAGCAAAACAATACAATCATCGAGTTGGGCATGAAGTACATGACACCCGAAAGCGTGAAACAGTACCAGGCCGAAGAACGCTCCCAAATCGCCACCCGGATGCGCATCGAGAAGGCACGCGCTGATGACATTCTGGATGTCATGGCCGAAGAAGTCATCGCGCCGCCCGAGTACGTCGCTGCCCTCCGCCGCGACCTCGCCCGCCACTATCGCCATCAGGCCTTCATGGAGTGCCAAACGATGGGGCAGATTGTTAAGACAAGTCTTTTATTACTTTCTGCTCATTAGCAAAATTCTTCCTGGGGTTAAGGGTCAACGGCCAACGAATTTTGTTTTTAAACAAACAACCTTCCAAATCAGAGTTAATAGCCCGTTTACCTTTTAACCGTTTGACCCATGAAAACAAATGCTACCCAACCCTACAATGTCAACTTCCCCGCTGCCCAAAACAGCAACACCCACCCCGCGATCATCAGCAGGCCACCAATGGGGGCTACGGCGCCGAATTTGGTAATGCCCGTGAAGCAAATGGTGTAGAGCGAACCCGAAAAAATGAGGACGCCGGCTGCAAAAGCGTAGCCCGCCCAGGTGAGCCATTTTGCTGCGCCCGGATCGGCTCTGGATAGTAAAATACCCACCGCCAATAGCGCCAGAGCGTGGTAAAATTGGTAACGAACCGCCGTTTCAAACGTATCGAAACGTCCCGCTGCCTGCAACGATGCTTTGAGCGCGTGCGCGCCAAACGCACCAACACCTACCGCGATAGCGCCGTAGATAGCGCCAATTTGTAACATGGTCTTCATTGTAAAAAAAATAGTTTTTAGGATTCTTCCCTACCTTGCGGGTCCATTGGATTTTGTTAGGATGAATACCGAAGCCTTTGTAGCGCTCTGGACCCACCGCTACCACAAATATACGCACATTGCTCAGGCGCACCTAAGCGCTTACCGCGCCAAACGCTATTTTCAAACCCTCAAATCGAGGCTGGGCAAGCCGCTGGTGGCTGTGATCCGTACCGAGCACTTTGGCGACATCGTGGCCGCCGAGCCGCTGTCGCGCCAGATTCGGCAGCGCCATCCAGATGCGCATATCGTGTGGTTCGTCAAGCCTGTATTTGCCGAACTGCTGCAAACGAATCCCAACGTTGACGAGACTTTTTTGGAATTCTGCGTGACCCAGCGGCGCTTGTTGCTGGAAAGCGGCGTGTTTGACGCCGTGCACAACATGCAGTTTCGGAGCAACAACAACCGCTGCGAGGTCTGCGAGGTTTTTGTGGATAATCCCGTCGCGCTGGCCAAAGGCATCGACGTGTATAACTACTTTGAGTTCGGCAATCTGCTGGAAGTGTACGCCCAACTGGCCGAACTACCCGTTCCCGCCGACGATCAGCCACGCCTTTATTTGCAGGATCGCCACCTACACAAAGTGGATGCGCTGGCGTTGCCCGAAAAATTTATCGTGATTCATTGCCAGTCTAATTATGCCCCCAAAGACTGGCCCGCCGAGCGGTGGAACGTACTGGTCGATATTTTGATCGAAAAATCCGGCTATGACATTATCGAAATCGGCCTGAAAAGTAATCTGGCTGTTATAAATCCCCGCTATCGCTCGCTGTGCGGCCAATTATCGATCCTGGAAACGGCGGAAGTCATTCGCCGCGCCCACTACTTTATCGGCCTCGACAGCGGTCCGGCGCATTTGGCCAACGCCACGGGGACCTTTGGCTTCATTTTGATGGGCGCACTCAACAACTTTTCGTCCTACAACGTCTACTCCGGTACTTACGGACGGGGCGAAAACTGCCGACTGATTCGGCGCGAAGGCGTGCCCTGCGCCGAGCTCAGCGTCGAGAAAGTACTGGCCGACATCGAGCCGGTCCTGGCCGGGGCCGTCAGTGCGGGGGCCGCGCCCCAAAAATAGCGCTGCCGATCCTGACCATCGTGCTGCCTTCTACCATCGCCAAAGCGTAATCGCCGCTCATGCCCATCGATAGCTCGTGCATGGCCACGCGGTCGCTTTCCTGCGCTTTCAGCGATTCAAATAGTACCCGCAGGCCGCCAAATTCCTGGTGCAGTTTTTCATCAGGCGCGCCGTAGGTCGCCAGGCCCATGAGGCCGACCACTTTGAAATTGTGCATGCTGGCAAACTCGGGCGAGGCCAGCAGTTCCCGCGCTTCCTCCGCCGACAAGCCAAACTTGTTTTCTTCGTCGGCGATGTGGATTTGCAGCAGGCAGTCGATGACACGCTCATTTTTGGCGGCCTGTTTATTGATTTCTTTTAACACTTTCAGGCTGTCCACCGATTCGATCAACGATACGAACGGGGCGATGTACTTGACCTTATTGGTTTGCAAGTGGCCGATCATATGCCACCGAATGTCGTGCGGCAGTTGATCGTATTTTTCGGCCATTTCCTGGGCTTTATTTTCCCCAAAAAGGCGACATCCGGCGTCATAGGCTTCCTGCAACATCGGCACCGGCTTGGTTTTGCTGACCGCCACAAGGCGCACGTCTGGCTTTAATGTTTTTTCTATGGTGTCTATATTTTCCTTTATTGACATAAAAATGTTTTTAACTTGCTGATTTTTAGATATTTAAATTTTGTATTGAAATAAAGCCCTATATTTGTCGGTATTTTTTTTATTTAGAAACGCACCAAAACTCCCCCTGCCAACCTAACCACTGCATAGTATGGACTACAATCAGGAACAAAAACGTGACCGCAAAACCCTACTTTGGGCCGCTTTGGCGGTACTGGCCATTCTCAACATCGTGTTGCTTTATTTTTATTACCAGGAGCGGCAGGCCAATCAGGACAAAGATACGATCATCGCCGCCAAGACCGACGAGGTACTGTCGACCAAGACCAAACTGGATTCTATTTCGGCGCAGCTCGATGCCAAGATTGCCGAAATACAGCAGCTCGGTGGCAGCGTTGATTCGCTGATTGTGCTGAAGCAGGAGTTGGAGCGGGACCGCGAGGCGCTGAAAAATTCCAATGCCTTTTCGGCCAAAAAATACGAGGATAAAATCCGCAACTACGAAGCGGTGCTGAATCAGAAAGATCTTGACATCGCGCAACTTAAAGAAGAACTCGGCATCGTAACCGCCAAAAATGAGGAACTGGGTCAAGCCGTTAGCGGCCTGGAGGGCGAAAGGCAGCTATTATCCGATTCGGTAACCAACTACGCGGTCCAAAACCGCGAGCTGAATGAAAAGGTAACGATTGCTTCCGCGTTGCGGGCCGAAAATATTGCAGTTAACTCACTATCCTCCAAAGGGAAAGAGCGGGATGGAGGCAGCTACAAATCGCGCCGGATCGATAAGTTGAAGATTAGTTTTGTTTTGGGTTCTAACGCCATTGCGAAGCAGGACCGAAAGGAGGTATTTTTACGCATCCTCGACCCCGATGGCGCGGTGCTTTCCGATATGGCGACTGGCTCGGGCGCTTTCACTTATAACGGCCGCGAGATGATTTACACCGCCAAAGAAGGGTTTAACTTCGATAACTCACGCCAGAAACTAGACATCCTGTACGGCCGCGGCGGCGTTCCGTTTAAAGACGGCAAATACGCCGTCGAGCTTTACAGCGAAGGCTTCAAGATCGGACAGGGGGATTTTGTAGTAAAATAGGGTTAGGTAATTGCTTTTCCCACTAAAAACCCGTACTTTCGCACCCTAATTTTGAGAGCATTGACCAATTTTATCTTTTTATCAATTAATTCATTCGTATGAACAAACAGTATGAAACGGTATTCATTCTGACTCCCATCTTATCTGAAACCCAGATGAGGGATGCCGTTGACAAATTCCGCAATCTTCTGACCAAGAGTGGTGCAGAGATTGTCTATGAGGAAGACTGGGGATTGCGCAAACTGGCGTATCCAATCCAAAAGAAAAACACGGGTTTCTATAACCTGATCGAGTTTAAAGCCTCCGGTGAGGTGATCGAGATCGTGGAGACCGAGATGCGCCGCGACGAGCGTGTGATCCGTTTTATGACGGTGCTGCTCGAAAAGCACGCTATCATTTACAACGAGAAGAAACGTAAGGGACTGATCGGACGTAAGAAAGAAGTAGCCATCGACGAATCACAAAAACCATTTGAAGCCGCTTAAGCCATGACACTCGTAAACGAACCAATCGACAAAAATCAGAGCCGCAAGAAATATTGCCGCTTTAAGAAAGCCGGGATCAAGTACATCGACTACAAGGATCCTGATTTCCTGCTGAAGCTCGTCAATGAGCAGGGTCGCATTTTGCCCCGTCGCCTTACCGGCACCAGCCAGAAGTTCCAGCGCAAAGTGGCTCAGGCCGTGAAGCGCTCGCGCATTTTGGCCCTGATGCCATTCGTAGGCGATCAGTTGAAGTAATTACCTTAAAGAGATCGTAAAGAAATGGATATCATATTATTGACAGACATCGCCGGGGTCGGCTATAAGAACGACATCGTGGTGGTCAAAAACGGCTACGGCCGTAACTACCTCATCCCGCAAGGGTATGCGTTGCTGGCCAACTCCTCCAACCGCAAGATTGTGGGTGAGAACGTTCGCCAGGCTTCACACAAAGCTGAAAAGCTTAAAAACGACGCCGAAGAAATTGCCGCCGCTATCGGCCAAATGGTGATCGACATCCCAGCCGTAACGGGTGAGAGCGGTCGTATCTTCGGTCGGGTTACCAACACCCAGATTGCCGTTGCCCTGCAAGCCAAAGGATTCGACATCGACCGTAAAAAAATCACCGTAGAAGAAGTAAAGTCGATTGGCACCTATGAGGCGATCATCGATCTGCATAAAGAAGTGAAGCATCCGATCACGATTAACGTCGTGGCAGCCGAATAACTTTTCTTCGTTCCCAGTACTTGAAAGGCACGGAGTTTCCGTGCCTTTTTTCGTTTTGTCCCCACGCCCATGCACCTTTATTTGCACGTCCCGTTTTGCCGCCAGGCCTGCCACTACTGCGATTTCCATTTCAGTACCTCGCTGAAAGACAAGAGTGCGTTGGTTGGGGCGATGAAAAAGGAAATCAGGCTGCAACACGACTACCTCGCGGGCGATGAACTTCATACGGTGTACTTCGGCGGCGGCACCCCTTCGCTGCTCAGCGAACGCGAACTTGGTGGCATGCTCGATACCATTGCGAAATACTACCATCTCAAACCTGAAGCTGAAATTACGCTGGAGGCCAACCCGGACGACTTATCCGAGAAGACGATCCAGATGCTGGCGCGGCGCGGCGTCAACCGGCTGAGCATCGGTATTCAGTCCTTTCATGACCCGCACCTACGCTACATGAACCGCGTGCACACCGCTCAGGAAGCGGAGACGAGCGTGATAGCGGCCCAGGATGCGGGCATCACCAACCTGACCGTCGATCTTATTTATGCCCTGCCCGCACCCGATGACACCATCTGGCAAGCCGATATCGACAAAGCGCTTGGCCTGGGTATAGAGCATTTATCGGCTTACTGCCTCACGATCGAGCCCCGCACGGCTTTTGGTAGTTGGGTCAAAACGCAACGCATCGCGCCCGTCGACGAAGAACTGGCGGCCCGGCAGTTTGAACTGCTGACCGAGACCCTCGGGCAAAAGGGTTTCGAGCAATACGAGATCTCTAATTTTGCCAAAAACCAAAAGTACAGCCGTCATAATACGGCCTACTGGCAGCGGCAGCCGTATCTGGGCATTGGCCCGAGCGCGCACTCCTACAACGGCCTAAGCCGACAGGCCAACGTCGCTAACAACGCGGCCTACGTCAAAAGCATGGAAAGTGGCGTGGTACCGGCCACTGTCGAAACCCTGACCGCCGTGGACCAGGTCAACGAGTATCTGCTCACGGGACTGCGTACGCAATGGGGCTGCCGGCTGGAATTATTACAGGAGCTTTCGGCGGGACGTTTCCTTACCCAAATGGGCTCGGAAATATTCCGGCTGCACGAAATCGGCTGGATTACAACCCACAGTGGGCTGCTGCTGCTCACCGAAAAAGGCAAACTCTTCGCTGACCGCGTCGCGTCAGAGCTTTTTATGGAAGCGGTTTAGGTTCAAACTATCCCGCACTCCACTGCGAAGCGCGTCAGGGCTACGGCGGAGTGGATTTTAAGCTTTTTGAAAATATTGCGTCGGTGGGTTTCTACCGTACTAAGAGAAATAAAGAGTGTCTTCGCGATTTCGGGATTGGGCAGTTCGCTGGCGATCAATCTGATTACTTCGATTTCCCGCCTTCCGAGTAGCTTAACTTTTTCTGTTTGTTCCTGGGTAAGGGCGGGAGCTTCGCCTGAGATTAGTGTCAGCTGCTCGTTCACATCCTGGCTGTAATAGCGATGTCCGCCCGCGACGGTTTTGATGGCTTTTTCAACCTCTTGGCGCGATGCTTTTTTCAGAACATAGCCCCACACGCCCGCCTGTAAGGCACGGCGAACGGTTTCGGGTTCTTCCTCCATCGTCAACAAAACTAATTTTACCTCAGGGTACTGCGCCCGGAGTCGAATGCATAATTCCAGGCCGTTCCATTCGGGCATGTGCATGTCGGATAGCACGATGTCAGTCTCGGCGTGAGCCAACTGCGCCAGGGCGTCGCGCCCGTTGGTCGCTTTGCCTACCACTTCCACGCCGGAAAAAGAGGCGAGCATCATGGCCAGGCTATCGAGCACGACCTCGTGGTCGTCGGCCAGCAATACCCGAATTGTGTTCATGCAAGATGGCGTTGCGTTGTGAAGTAGACTGATCCCTATTTTGAAATTAGCCTTTATTTTTTTAACTCGAGCATCACAACAAAAATTTCATGCCTTCAATGAAACACACGCCCCTTTTTTTACTGCTTTCCCGCTGGCTGACCCTGGCCTGCGACAGCGCGTCTAAATCCGCTGCCCGTTCCGAATCGATGCCCTACGCAGTGGCTGACACCGCCGAGATGCCGGACACTTTGGCTCAGGTGAAAAATAAAATGTCGCCGTTGGAAAAACAGATGATCGCGCAGGGATTGGTTAATATTCAGGACATCGACCCCGGTATTGTAGTGGAGTTGAAGTACACTACCACCGATAATTTTGTAAAAAAAGACGTCTACGGCGACCTGACGAACGCGTATCTACAGCCCGAGATCGCTAAAAAATTGGCTAAGGCCAGCACTATATTGAAGAAGAGTAATCCTGGTTATAAGCTGCTGATTTATGATGCCGCCCGCCCCAATTCGGTTCAGTACATTCTGTGGGATGCGCTGGAGGTACCGCTACGGCAAAAGCCACAATACGTGGCCGACCCCAAGATCGGCTCAATTCACAATTTTGGCTGCGCCGTGGACCTCACGGTGGTCAACGCCTTGGGTATTCCGCTGGACATGGGTACGCCCTACGATTTTTTCGGGCCGTTGGCCTATCCCAGAATGGAAAGCCAGATGCTGAAAGCCGGCAAACTCAGCAAGGCCGAGCTCGCTAACCGCAACATCCTGCGCAAAGCCATGAACGAGGCTGGTTTCCGCACCAACACCACCGAATGGTGGCATTTCGATGGCCTGTCGCGCGCGGCGGCTAAGGCGAAGTACGGAATAATCAAGTAAGGAATTACTCCCTCACCACACTACTGCTGCCCGAAAGCCGCTGCTCGACCCTGGGGTTACCCAGGTAGCGTAGGTTGCTGGCTCCGCTGGCGTCCACTTTCAGAAATTTGGCCACCCGTACCCGGGCGCGGCTGGCACCCGAAAGGTTGAAATCGATCTCGTCCACCGTGAAGTCGAAGCCGTAGAATTGCGACGCCCCGGAAATCTCGCCAAGCGCCAGGCCGCCGCGCCCGTTGAGCGTCAGCTCTGACGCGCCCGATAGATTCACGCTCAATCGGTCGGCCGAGCCGATAAACGTGGATTTGGAAGCGCCCGACAGCCGGTAATCCAGGGTACGTGCGTCCTCGAAACCCTCGATGTTTGACACGACCGCTCCCAAAAAATCTACGCCCCTCAGGCCAGGCATGACGATGTCGAGATCCATGCGGTCGCGGTGCTTGCGCCAGGTATTGCGGTATTTGATTTCCAACACGCCCGAGGAGGTAACCCGCGCATCGAGATCGTCGAGATCGTTAAGTTCTCCCGTTGCCTTGATGCTGAAATTGGTGCCTTTGACGACATGGATCGAGAAGGCGTCGCCCATCGCAAGCTGATCGAAACCGCTGAGGTTGATTTGGCACGTGTCGACGCCTCGAGGCGGTACTTCGCTGTCGCGGGTATTGATGTAGATGCACGACTGCGCCAGACCGGCAATCAGGAGCGACAGACAAAAGAGGCGGAGCAAGGGGATGGGAACGTAATTTTTCATGGCTAATAGGAATGGCTGTACTGGATTCGGCAAGAAATGAGTCCTGTTTGTTTCTGTGACAGCCGGAAAGGAATTCCCCCCTACCACTGGGTTGAAAAATGTTTCCCGGACGGTCGTAGGGGTTAGCGTATAGCCTCTTGTCTTATATTCAATTAGAAAAAAGCAAATCAACTTTGCGCTTTGTTCGTGACCGGAGACCCGAACCAGGGTCAGAATACGTACTTTTGTTGAAAAATAAAGCATACGCATTGGTTCAATTATCCGACTTGGACATCATAACTGCCATTCGGCAGGGACAGGAACCTGCCTTCGAGCAGATGTTCCGCACCTACTACGAGCGGCTGTGTCACCATGCCACGAAGGTACTGCGCGATGCCGACGAAGCGGAGGAAATGGTGCAGACGGTGTTTTTGGGAATTTGGGAAAAGCGTCAGGAGCTTGATATCAATCAGTCCCTGAAAGCCTACCTCTACCGGGCGGTGCATAACCACTGCCTCAACCGGATCAAGCATTACGGCGTGCGCGAAACCCACCGACAGCATACCTTGTACGCGCAGAGCGACCACTACGAAGACGTAGAAGAAGCCATCGAGGGTAGTGAACTGGAAGCCCGCATTGCGCTGATCGTGCGCAATCTGCCCGAGCAATGCCAGGTGATATTTCGGCTCAGTAGGTTCGAGGAATTGAAGTACCAGGAAATTGCCGATCGTTTGGGACTTTCTATCAAAACAGTGGAAAACCAGATTGGCAAAGCGCTCAAAATCATGCGCCGCGAGTTGGCTGACTACCTGCCGCTCCTGGTGTTTGTTTTATTCCGGATTTTTCAGGAAGTCCAACCCGTAAATTTTATCCATTGATTAATTCTACGCCCACCCTTTCCGACGAAATCCTGGCCCGGTATTTGGCCAGTCAGGCGAGCCGTGAAGAAATCGAGCGGGTGGAAGCCTGGCTGCAGGCCTCGCCACGGCATGTGGCAGAGTTGCGCACCTACCGTAAACTCTGGGAAAATAGCGGTCTTGCCCTACAAGCTCTGGCCGACCAAAATCCCGTAGATGTGGATAGCGCGTGGCGCAACCTGCAAGCGCGAATACGTGACTCGTCTCCCGAAGACGCGGTCGATACCCCGATTATAGGTTTGAACACCGAGGCATTACCCGTTGAGCTACCCGTGCACTGGTCGTCCACGACGCTTGCCTGGGCGGCGGTGATCGCGCTGCTGCTGGTGGCGTTGGGCTGGGGGTACTATGACCGTTTCCTGAACCCTAAAACGCTGGTAGTGTCCACCACCGAAAACACGCTCCGTCAGGTTTTACCCGACAGTTCGGTGGTGCTGCTCAACTACCGCTCCACAATCTCCTACGCCGACGGCCCCACCGGGCGGGAACGGCGCGTGGACCTTCGGGGCGAGGCCTTTTTCGACGTATTGCGCGATGATCTGCGCCCTTTTGTGATCTACGCCAACGGTACAGAAATCCGGGTCGTGGGTACGTCGTTCAACGTGAAGGCCTACGGCGAAACGGTACGCGTCGACGTAAAAAGTGGCAAAGTAGAGGTGCGGAAAGACCTGAAAATCATCGAGTTGTTACCCGGCGAAGGCGTAGAAGCCCGGAGCGGGAATGGGTTCAAGACCCTTACCGCCGACCCTAACGCAGCATCCTACGGTACCCGGAGTTTCGATTTCTCGGCTGCGCGGCTCGAAGATGTAGCGCACATCCTCAGCGATGCTTACCACGCCGAAGTCAGGGTTGCCAGTGACAGTCTGGCTGATTGTCGGTACACGGCGCGCCCGCAGGGTGAAAGCCTGGAAGAGGCGCTGGCGCTCATTGCCGAAACGATGAATCTTACCGTCCGAAAATCGGGCAATACCTACTGGCTCGAAGGTCCCGGCTGTCTTTAACGACGGCGATTTTTGTCAAATTCCCGAAGAGATTGAAAGCTCGTTTCGCACTACGTTGCTTCCTGATTTTGCTATTTTGGCACGGAGTCGCGCTTCCGCTTCGTGCCGACCCGGTCTCCATTCTGGAAACCCGGATCAGTCTGCGCGTGCAAAACGAGCGCATGGCCGACGTACTGCACAAAATTTCGACGCAGGGCGGATTTAGTTTTTCATACAGTCCCGACGCCATCGCGGTCGATAGTCGCGTGTCGCTCGACGAGACCAACCGCAGTGTCCGGGAACTACTCAATATGCTGTTCGACGGGACGGTCGTCTTCAAGGAAAGACGGCGCTATATTATCCTGCAAAAAGCACCAGTACTTGCTAAGGAGAAATCGGAACCTTTTTATCTCAACGGCTACGTAACCGACCAAACTACCGGTGAAAAATTACGCGACGCCAGCATTTATGAGCCTGTGACGCTAGCCTCGGCAGTCAGCGACCGCTACGGCTATTACAAGATAAAGCTCCCGGCCGAATCCGAAAAGCTCACGCTGGAAGTGCGCAAAGAAGCGTACGCAGGACAGTCGGTACAGGTGCTGACCCGTAAGAACACTTTCCTTCCGCTGACGTTGGTGCCCCTTCCGCCCGAGCCCGTTCCGTTGGAAGCGCCGCGTGATTCGATCGTCATCACCTACACACCCAAAGCCCGCCCGGCCATCCGACGGGATTCGGCCCGTTTGCCGCTGGAACTGCCGGGCGTGGTCGTCATCCGTGACGCGCCTCGCGACAGTATGCGCGCTACGGCATCCGCCGATTCCGCCAAGCCAATCGCACTCGAAATCGCCCTACAAAAATTTCGTGACGGCTTAGTCTACGCCTTTTCCACCGCCCGGCAGGCGATCCACGCCGAAAATATCGAAGATTCGCTGCACCGCAGTTTTCAGGCATCGCTCCTGCCTTTCATCGGTACCAATCAGCAGCTTAGCGGCAACGTCGTGAACGACGTGTCGGTTAACCTTGTGGCGGGCTATTCGCTGGGTGTTGATTTGCTGGAAGTAGGCGCGGGGCTTAATCTCGTACGTCGCGACGTGAATGGCTTGCAAGCCGCCGGACTGGCCAATATAGTGGGCCGCAACGTGAAAGGTGTCCAGGTGGCAGGCCTGACCAATCTCGTTATTGGCGACGCGATTGGCTTTCAGGCCGCCACGGCGATCAATATCACCGCCGGAAATTTCCGGGGCGTGCAGTTGGGCGCTATGAACGTAATGGGCGAAGCGCTGGAAGGCTGGCAGATCGCCACTGGGATTAACGTAGCGCGCAACGTACGCAGCGGCCATCAGGTGGGCTTTTTCAACTACGCTGATTCGTCGGCCACCGTACCCTTTGGCTATTTTAGCTTTGTGCGCCGAAACGGGTACCGCCGTCTCGAACTCGCCACCGACGAACTGCAATACGGCAACGTGACCTTCAAAACGGGCGTAAGGAAATTTTATAATATTTTCACTTTCGGCACGAGCGCCTTTTTGCCCAACAAGCCCTTCGGCAGTATCGGCTACGGCCTGGGGACGGCGCGCCATCTAGGCCGCCGCAGCCGGGGCGATGCCCGCAAATGGATGTTGAACCTGGATTTTGTCGCAAGCCGCGTCGCGCTGGAACGCC
>JBBSSJ010000020.1:0-29459 GCA_038242095.1 Cytophagales bacterium | reverse complement strand
GATGGTGTACGGTGGGCTGGTAAACAAGAATCTGGTGGCTCAGTTGCAGGCGCAAGGTTGCAACGCCATCGGGCTCACAGGAGCCGATGGTGGTATCATCCGCTCGGTGAAGCGTCCAGTCAAAACGATCGACTACGGCTTCGTGGGCGACATCGAGGAGGTGAATGCCGCACAAATCGACCTTTTATTGAAAAGTGGTTTGGTGCCTGTTGTCGCGCCGCTGACTTACAGCCGCGAGGGGCTGCTGCTCAACACCAACGCCGACACGATGGCCTCAGCTACTGCCGTGGCGATGGCGCAACTTCACGATGTCGACTTGGTTTATTGTTTTGAGAAAAAAGGCGTCCTCTTCAATCCCGACGATGACGACGCGGTTATTCCACAACTCGATCCTGATTTATACGCCGATTACAAGCAAAAGGGAATTATAAACCAAGGCATGATTCCCAAGCTGGACAGTGCCTTCGCGGCCTTGCGCTCGGGCGTACGCCGCGTGATGATTGCTCACGCCGACGAGCTGCTGGCTGCCACAGCCGGAGAGGCCGGTACGGTGCTGAAACCTAACCGCATCGGCGGACCGACCTAACAAGCTATTACCTATCTACCTAAAAACGCCGCCAGTCCCATCAAATCGTCAGACCCGATGTAGTCCACGCCCAAGCCTTTGAGCGTTTGGTAACCCGTCGCGTTATTGGGTGTGGCCCACAGACGCACCAACTTCTTCTGGGCGTGTTGCAGCGCGATGAACGTCACGAGTCGCTCGCGTATTTCTTGGTCCAGCGGCATTTGACCGTCCCAGTATTTCCCAAAACTCAGCATACTGGCGCTCACCAATTTCACGTGGGGCGAGGCAGCTTTGGAATAAAGCAAGTCTTTCCGGCCATCAAACGTAAAAATTTCATCTTGAGTGGCCAGGCTGTCGGGCGGAGGCATGGCGCCACTGATGACGATTCTGACACGACGTAGAGCCTGGCGGTGGGGCACCAGCAATTTTTGCAACGCTGCCAGCGTGGCGGGACCATTGTCTTTTATATCGACCAGGAGCTGTAATTCTTTCCGGCCAGGATAGGGCCAACCGTTGTTTTGCGCTATTTTTTCCAGTACCGGCGCGATATACAATTTCTGCAAAGTGCGCTCGGGCTTGATATCTTTGGCGTCGTGGGCTACGTAAAGCTCCCCATCGCGCAGGTACACATCGGCCTCAATCGAGCCGAAGCCCAACGCGTAGGCATCGTAAAAGGGTCGGGCGTGTTCGTAGTCGTTGTGCGCATGGGCGTTGGCAACGGAATAGCTGCCGGGCTGCGCCCACAGCATGGAATGACTGCCGAGGGCTAACGGTAGCAGCAAAAAAAGAACGTTGCTATACTTCAAAGGGCGAAAATTTGACATGCATTTTGGTGGATTTATTTTGCATAAATATACTTAAAAAGATTACGCCAAGGGCCGGTCTTACGGACAGACATGGCCAAATTGAGGAGTACGTACGTGCGTGCCTTGTTAGAACATGCAATGTGAAATAGATACTTACCACTACGGTACCTACGTTTCTAACGCAATGCCGCAGAACCGACTGTCACCTGCTAAGCCACGCCAACATTCCGGTCGGCTACGAGCGCTTCATCGCTTGGCGGCTCCAGATCGTAGGCCCTACGCCAGAGACCATTGCGGAATATGGAATACGGGCAAAGTCAATCTGCTCACGATAGGGAGGGCTTCTCGATGCGGTGCATGCCGGTCTTTTGTAAATGACCCTTGTGTTTGAATTTTAAAGCTACATTTGATCCATGAAAATCCAAGAGAAACAAACCCTGAAAAGAGGCGCGTTTTTGCGTAGCCTGGGGCTGAGTACTTCGGCGCTGATGGCCTTTTATTGCCTGGGCACCACCATGAGCGCGTGCAAAACAAAGGAAGGCGGTCCCGGCCCGGTGCCACCCGCAGCGGGCGTAACAGGCACGACCTCCGGCAGCGGCGTCGACTACAACGTAGATTTGACTTCGGAAGCATACAAAAAATTGAAAACCGAAGGCGAATACAAGCTCATCGGTGATACCATCGTGATTGCCACGGCCAACAACAAGTTTGTAGCTTTATCGAAAGCCTGCACGCATCAGGGCACGGCGGTCGGCTATCCCGGTAACGGCAGCGTGATCGTCTGCCCCAACCACGGCTCACAGTTTAATTTTGACGGCTCAGTCAAAAAAGGCCCGGCCGCCTCGCCGCTGACCGTTTTCACAACTACCTTGAGCGCCAATGGCAATTCGCTGAATGTGAAGGCGTGAGCAGATTGTTAGGTTGTCAAATGTTGAATAGTTAGGTTTTTCTGCTCAATTAGGTGATTAATGGGCGGTTGTTTTTTAAAAGACCTATTGGGGGACAAGTCTATGGGGTTGGCAAAGTTTTTAGGGGATAAGCCTAGTTTAGCACGCAAGCATTTTTTTTCTTTGTATGCTTCGACCGCCCCGCTTTGAAACTTTTTGCCTATTTCAAAAAATGAAAACCACCGCTTACAACGAACTGATCCACGGAAGCCTCTTGCACCAATCCGTGACCGAGCGCCTCGACGCCGAGCCAAATATGGCGCTCGACGAAGAGCTGCTGGAATTGATCTTTGACCTTTACGATGACGACCGCGATTTTCCCTATCAGAAAATTCGTAAGTTCTCCATCGGCGAGATCCTGACTTACCTGCAAGCCACCCACCGTTACTACCTCACCAAGAAACTCCCCGAAATCGAGCAGTCGCTGCTCCACATTTTCAGCCGTTACGGCAAGACCCATGAGTTGCTGGCCGAGCTGTGCTTTTTCTTCAACGATTATAAAAACGATCTCGTTGCGCACGTGAAGATGGAGGAGCGCGAGTTCTTTCCGTACATCAAGCGCCTCGCCAAAGCCGCTCAGGGGGAGTTGTCTACGGAAGAAGTAACCGATTTGCTTGCTACTGCTTCCATCGCCCAATTCACCGACCACCACGATTCCATCGAAGATGAATTGAAGGAAGTCAGCGTCATTATCAAGCGCTACTCCGAGTACGAAACCACGCCCTTGCCCTACCGCGTTTTCCTCAACCAAGTGGAGCTTTTTGAACTAGAACTACGCAAACACGCCATTATCGAAGACCACGTATTAGTGCCGATGGCGCTGGAACTGGAAGCGAAATTGCGGGGGAAGTAGGGGAGTATACCGTTCAGCGCTTCTTGATTTCTCCGCCACCCGAAGTATTCGTACTCACCCGCCGGGGATTGCCATAATAGTAGATACTCGCCGCGCCCGAGGCGTTGGCTTCAAGATCCAAATCGACGTAGACGTGTACATCGGCCGCACCCGAAGCGTTGACGACCGCGTAGTCGCAACGCAGCTCGCGGCCTTCAAAGTCACTGCCGCCCGAGGCGGTGACGTTGAGCGTGGCCGCCAATCCCTTGATGATGGCGTCGGCCCCGCCGGAAGTCTGCACGGTCAGATCCTTCACGGATAACTCTAATTTTACATCACTGCCGCCGCTGGCCCGGCAGGTCATTTTTTCGGCTTGCAGCACGCCTTCCGAATACACATTGGAGCCACCCGACGACTCGATACGCTCGAGCGTGCGCACCGTGAGGTGCGCTTTAAGGGTTTTGGCCCTAATAAAATTTTTATTTAATGTGAGCGTGAGCAATCCATCGCTGACCTCGGAAGTGAAGTATTCCATCGCGTCCGGATCGGCTTCCAGCGTCAGCTCTTCGCGGTCGCCCTGCCGGATGTACAAATCAATGCCATGATCGACTTTGACCGCCCACACGTCGCGCATCGGCCGCTTTTCGGTGCGAACTGAGCTAGCACCGATGCTCTGGGCGTGGGCCGAAAGGATAGCACCAACTAAAATAAAGGCCAACCAGAAAGTACGCGGGTGTATCATTAGTATTGGTTGCAGGAGGGTTCGTTGTTAGTCAGATGCAAAAAACGGTACGATCGTTGCGTCGGTATAGGTTTATTAGGCTTTTTGATTTGACTTGGGGGATTACGGGTCAAAAGGTCGATAGCCAATGGCCAGCGGGGCAAGTTAGCAAAGCTTTTTCTTGTTAACTTTGTGAAAAATCCCAAGTGAGGTGGGTTTGGGGGTATTTGAGTTGCGGCGTTCGTGGCCGAGTAAAATATTCCGACATTCCTGCCTTCACAATTTACAATTGACTTTATGTTTGAAAGCTTACAGGATAAATTAAATGTCGCCTTTCGTACCCTGAAAGGCAAGGACAGGATTTCGGACATCAACGTCGCGGCTACGACCAAGGAAGTACGCCGCGCGCTGGTGGATGCCGACGTCAATTTCAAGGTAGCCAAGGAGATTACCGACCGCATCAAGGAAAAAGCGCTGGATCGCAAGATTCTGATTTCGGTCGAGCCGGGACAGATGTTCGTCAAGATCGTGCAGGAAGAGCTGACCGAACTGATGGGCGGCACCGCTGAGAGCATCGACATCAAAGGCGATCCCGCCGTGGTGCTGATTGCCGGTTTGCAGGGTTCGGGTAAGACGACCTTCTCGGGCAAGCTGGCCCTGATGCTCAAAAATCAGAATCGCAACGTACTGTTGGTCGCCTGCGACATTTATCGTCCGGCGGCTATCGACCAACTTAAAGTGCTCGGCGAGCAGATTAAGGTGGAAGTGTACGCTGAGCCGGACAACAAGAGTGCTGTCGACATCGCGACCAACGCCATCGCCTATGCTCGCAAGACCAACAAAAAAATTGTGATCGTGGACACCGCCGGACGCCTGGCCGTGGACGAGGTGATGATGAAGGAGGTCGAGGACATCAAGAAAGCCCTGAAGCCGACCGAAATTCTGTTCGTGGTCGATTCGATGACGGGGCAGGATGCGGTGAACACCGCCAAGACTTTCAACGAACGCCTCAACTTCGACGGCGTGGTACTCACCAAACTCGATGGTGATTCGCGCGGTGGCGCGGCCTTGTCGATTCGGCAGGTAGTCGAGAAGCCGATCAAGTTTATCAGCACGGGCGAAAAACTGGAAGCGCTCGACGCCTTCTATCCCGACCGGATGGCCAGCCGTATTCTGGGCATGGGCGACGTGGTGTCGCTGGTGGAGCGGGCGCAGCAGGCTTTCGATGAAGACGAAGCCAAGCGCATCAACGCCAAGATGCGGGCTAACAAGTTCGATTTTGACGACTTCCTGGGTCAGTTGCAGCAGATTAAGAAGATGGGCAACATCAAGGACCTCGTCGGCATGATTCCCGGCATGGGTAAGGCCATGAAGGATATCGATGTGGACAACGATTCGTTCAAACCCATCGAGGCCATCATTCAATCGATGACTAAGAAAGAGCGTGAAACGCCCACGATCATCGACGGCAGTCGAAAAAAACGCATCGCCAGCGGCAGCGGTACTTCGGTGCAGGAAGTCAACAACCTTATCAAGCAATTTGACGAAATGCGCAAGATGATGAAGAAGATGAACACCATGCAGACGCCAGCCGCGCTTAAAAAAGCCATGCGCCAGTAAACGGATTCCATGAAAATCGGACAGCCGACGATCACAACGATAGCATTGACGCTGGCGATTGGCCTGGGCAGCTTTCGAGACGCCCGCGCTCAGGGTTCGGCGGGGTACTTTCCATGGAGTAGTCTGATTACTTTCAGTACCAATCCCCAGAAAAGCATTTGGCTGGATACCCGCGTGCAGACCAATTCACTATTCAGCAGCCTGAGCGTGGATATTTTGCCTTTGGTCAATTTGAAAAGAGGCGAGCGGGCGCAATGGTACCTGGGCGGCGGCATCCGCGTCAACCCGCTATACCGCCTGGGCGACCCCAATGCCAATTTGCTTACGCTGGATGGCTACTCGCTTAACTTCGGCGTCCGAGCGTCGCCCTTTGCCCAAAATCGGCAGATTCAGGTCGCTTTGGAACTGAACCCCTTCGTGAAAGATGATTTTGCCAGCGGCGTGTTGAAAAGCCACTTCGGTGTGGTGTACGTCTTTCGGAAACGGGAGACAAAAGCGCTGAAATAGAAGTCCACAATTTCTTTTGGGAGCGGAGAATATCACGCTAATTTTTCAAACGATTTGCCTAAAAAATCCGTTTGAAAATAAAAATAAGTGCCACCGCTTTCTAGAAACGATGAATGTGCTTACATTTAAGCGAATATATTTTCCATCTAAATCCTAACGATTGATGGACCTGCGAACCCTGAAAGATTTGGTCAGGCAAGGCGAGGGCGATAATTTGGAATTCAAGCTGAAGACCAACCACCCCGAGCGAATTGTCCGAGAAATAGTAGCCTTTGCCAACGCCAGCGGTGGCAAGCTACTGATTGGCATCGGCGACGACAAAACCATTAAAGGCCTCAAATACGCCGACGAAGACGAATACATTCTCGAACGGGCCATCGAGAAGCTCTGCACTCCCGCCATCTCCTACCGTATCGAACGAATTCCGCTCACTGACGAGCGCGACGTACTGGTGTTCCACATTCACCGCAGCACCGAAAAGCCCCACGCCGTGCTTGAACCCGACGGCCGTAAGAAAACCTACGTGCGGGTAAAGGACAAATCGGTACAGGCGAGTCCTGAGATGCGCGAAATAATGAAGCGTACCCGGCATAACCGCGATGTACGCTTCAATTACGGCGAGAAGGAACAGAAATTGATGCAACTGCTCGACCAGCAGCAAAGCGTTACCGTCGATTCTTTCGCCAGCTTCGTGGGCATCACCCGCCGCATGGCCTCACGTACGTTGGTGCTGCTGGTGCTCGCCAATGTCCTGGAAGTCCATCCCGACGAAGTGCGCGATCATTTCACGATGGCCGTGGCCTAAAATTTAAATAGACTGTCCGCCCGAGACCTCGATTCGCTGGGCGTTGATCCATCTGGCGTCATCGGAGCACAGGAAAGCTACTACGCCGCCGATGTCGTCGGGTAAACCGGCGCGGCCCAAAGCCGTATCCGAAGCAATCATTTCGTTCATTTTAGGATTGTCACGCACCACGCCGCCGCCGAAATCCGTCTCGATCGCACCCGGAGCTACTACGTTGGCGCGGATACCGCGCTGACCGAGTTCCTTGGCCAGGTACTTGGTAAAAGTTTCGATGCCGCCCTTCATCGTGGAATAAGCCGCGTAGCCCGGCAGTGCAAAACGGGTCAGACCGCTGGAAATATTAACGATTCCGCCACCGTCATTCATGAATGGCAACGCATGTTGCGTCAGGAAGAAAGGACCCTTCAATTGCAAATTCATCAGCGTGTCGAAATCTTCGGGAGCCGTCGCCACAAAGGGCTTATAAATGCCGATCCCAGCGTTATTGACGATAAAATCGAATTTCTCGCTGTCGAATTTCTCGGACAAAGTACTACCTACCCGCTCAAAAAAATCACCGAAGGTAGTAGCGTCGCCTCCGTCCAATTGCAGGGCGGCGGACTTTTGGCCCATCTGCTCGATCTCGGCCACGACGGCCTCGGCTTCTTCTCGTTTGCTGTGGTAGGTCAGTAGCACGTCATTGCCTTTAGCGGCCAGGCTGAGCGCCATATTCTTGCCCAGGCCGCGGCTTCCGCCTGTAACGAGGACTATTTTTGATTTGGTCATAGTAGGTAGGTATTAAGTTGTTGGGGTATTGGGCGTTAGGTTTCCTTTTATGGATGTAAGTCCCTACCAGAATCGCTTTTGCCGGTGAGGCTTGTCTACAAACAAGACAACAAAACTATGAGCTCGGCAAAAGGTTCAGGACGACTCCGCTATTCAATCCCTAAAATCTCCTCGATTCGAATCAAATTGACGTCGTATTCAAGTACGCTGTTCAGGTATTCTTCTTGTAACAAATACGCTTGCTGAAGCGCCGCGAAAAACTCTACGTAGCCGATTTCCCCGCTGGTGTAGGCCGTGAGGGCCGTTTGTCGAATCAGGATAGCTTGCGGTAGTGCAGAATTCTCGTAGTAATCCAGCGTAGCAGCTAAGCTTTGCTGTCGGACGCGGGCGGCTTCAAGTTCGGTGGCGAGTTGCTGGAGGGTATAGTCAAGCTGCGTTTCCTGCACCTGCTGCTGAATGCGCGAGGCTTGCACTTTGGCTGTGAGCGCTTTGGTGAAAAGCGGAAACGATACCCCCGCGTGCAGGGCGCTATAGCCATAGGTGCGCTCGATGGATTGATTCAAAACTCCCAGCCGCCACTCGGGCAGGAAGCTTTTTTGGTCGAGCCGGGTTTGCAAACCCGTGTTAAAAATCTGCTGCTTCAAGACGCCGAGCTGCGGGCTGTTCTCCACCGCCATAAAGGCCGAAATAGAATCGCTCACGGGACGTTTCAACGCCACCAGCGTGTCGACGCGCAGACTGTCCGACGATTGCAGCAAAAGCCGTAGCGCCGCATGATGCACTTCGCGCTCGCGGCGGGCATTGCGGATGCGCTGGCCCAGGTACTGCGCGCGGCTTTGGGCCGTAACAGCTTCCAGGCGGTTGGATTCGCCCGTGCGGAAACGAACGTCGGCGGCCCGGGCGGCTTCCGTGAAAAGTACGCTTTGCTCGTTCAGGAGATTTAATAGCTTTTGGTCGAACAGCAATCGGTAGTACGTCCGCTTGACCTCGTTGGCCAGCCGAACGCGGGTCACGGCCAGCTGGTACTGCGCGCTCTGCACGTTGCCCTCGAAAAGTTGCCGCTGCGCCCGGTACAACCCCGGTGCCGAGAAGGTTTGAATGGCCGTCACGGTGTAGTCAAAAGGCCGCGCCTGCGTCTGTCCGTACTGCACATCCACCGCCGTCTTGGGCGGGTTGAAGGAAGCAGGCAACAAGGCCTGCTGCTGCTGGATGCCCAGTTGATCGGATTTAATGAGTGAGTTGCCGCTGCCGGCTTGCTCCACCGCTTCGGTTAGGGAAATCATCCGCTGCGCTTTCGCTGAGCCACAAAGCGACAAAGCGATAAAGCCACAGAGCAGCATAAGGTAAGTTGGCATTGGAGTTCTTCCTTTCTCCCTTCCCCGGATCGCCGTACCGCCCTCCTCCTTTCTGCCCTTGACCAAACTATACAACACCGGCAAAACCACCAGCGTCAGCAGCGTGGCCGTAATCAATCCGCCGATGACGACGGTAGCCAGCGGCCGCTGCACCTCCGCCCCCGCCGAGGTGGAGAGCGCCATCGGCAGAAAGCCCAATGAGGCCACCGCAGCGGTCATGATCACGGGTCGGAACCGGGCCTGCACGGCGTGCAGGATCCGGCTGCGCAGGTCGAGCTTGCCTTCTTTGGTCAATTGATCCAGGTAGCTGATGAGGACGATGCCGTTAAGTACCGCCACGCCGAAAAGCGCGATGAAGCCCACGCCCGCCGAGATACTGAACGGCATGTCGCGCAGCCACAGCGCCCAAATGCCGCCCACCGCCGAGAAGGGTACGGCGGTAAAAATGAGCAGCGCTTCGACCAGCGAGCCGAAGGTGAAGTACAGCAGCACGAAAATCAGGACCAAAGCCAGCGGCACGGCGACGAGCAGCCGGTCGGTGGCCTGTTGCAGGTTCTCGAAAGCCCCGCCGTAGCTGTAATAGTAACCATCCGATAGGGGGACGCCCTTTTCGATTTTGGCCTGAATATCCTGCACCACGCTCTGCACGTCGCGGCCCAGAACGTTGACGCCGATGGTAATGCGCCGCTTGGTGTCGTCGCGTGAGATTTGGGCGGGCGCTTCCTGGTAGGTGATGTCGGCCAGTTCGCCCAGCGGCACCGCGCCGCCGTTGGGCAGCGGCACGTAGAGGTTGCGTAAGTCGGTCAGGTCGGTGCGGTGGGCGCTGTCAAGCCGCACGACCAGGTCGAAGCGGCGCTCGCCCTCGAAGACAACGCCCGCCGTCTCGCCCGCGAAGGCCGTGCGGATGAGCTGGTTGACGTCGGCCACGTCGAGGCCGTACTGCGCCAGGCGGTCGCGGTGGTAGGCGGCATTGATTTGGGGCAGGCCCACGATGGGTTCGACGCGGCAACTCGCCACGCCTTCAATCGGCGTGATGAGCGCGGCGGCGGCGTTGGCCCGCTCAAAAAGCTGGTTTAAATCGTCGCCGTAGATTTTCACCACCACGTCGGAGCGCGCCCCGGTAATCATCTCGTTGAAGCGCATTTGGATTGGCTGGGTGAATTCGGCCATCACGCCCGGCACCTCGCGCTCCAGCACCTCGGCCATTTTCTCCCACATTTCCTCCCGGCTGTCGGCTGACGTCCACTCGCTGCGCGGTTTCATGTTGATCATCTGGTCGGTCATTTCGACGGGCATGGGGTCGGTGGGGACTTCCGAGGCCCCGATGCGGCCCACGATCTGGCGGATTTCGGGGAAATTTTTCAGGAGCACGCGTTCCGCTTTTAAAGAGGCTTCAATGGTTTCGGTGAGTGACGTACCCGTGGGCATTCGGAAATCGATGGCGATGTCGCCCTCGTCGAGTTGCGGGATGAACTCGCCGCCGAAAGTGCTGAACAGCCACGCGCTGCCCGTCAGAATGACGACCGCCACCGCGACGACCGCCACGCGAAAATCCAGCGCCCGGCGCACAATCGGCTCGTAGGCAGCATACATTTTGCCGACTAGTTTGTCAGAGAAGTTTTTCTCGTTCCTTATTTCTTTTTTCAAAAACAAAGCCGTCGCCGCCGGCACGTAGGTCAGCGACAGCAGCAACGCCCCGACGATGGCGAAGCTCACCGCCAGTGCCATCGGCTGGAACATCTTGCCCTCGATTCCCGACAAAGAGAGAATGGGAATGTAGACGATGAGAATGATGATTTGCCCGAACACCGCTGATTTCAAAATGCGGGAAGCATTGGCTTGCACGGTCTCATCCATTTGATCCTGACTTAACCTGTCGCCCGTTTTCCAATGCCCGTGCAGAAAGTGCAGCACCCCCTCCACCACGATCACCGAGCCATCCACGACCAGCCCGAAGTCGATCGCGCCCAGGCTCATCAGGTTGGCCGATACCCCGAACAGCCGCATCATTCCGAACGTAAACAGCATCGCCAGCGGAATCACCGACGCCACGATCAGCCCCGCCCGCCAGTTGCCCAGCAGCAGCACCAGCACGAAAATGACGATCAGCCCGCCTTCCAGTAGGTTTTTTTCCACCGTCCCGATGGCGCGGTCGATGAGTTCGGTGCGGTCGATGAACGGCACGACGCGGACGCCCTCGGGCAGCGATTTCTGGATGCGGGCCACGCGCTCCTTCACCAGCTTGATGGTGCGCTCGGCGTCGGCGCCTTTGAGCATTAGCACCACCGCGCCCACGGCCTCGCTATGGCCGTCGCGGGTCATGGCGCCGTAGCGTACGGCAGTGCCGTATTTTACGTCGGCCACGTTCCGCACCAGCAGCGGTACGCCGTTGGCGGTGCGGACGACGATGTTACCGATGTCTTCCAGACTCTTCACCGCGCCCTCGCCCCGGATGAAGAACGCCTGACTGCTTTTTTCGAGGTAGCTGCCGCCGGTGTTGCCGTTGTTGTGCTGCACGGCCATGAAAAGCTCGGCCACCGTAACGCCCGCCGCGCGGAGGCGCTCGGGATTGATGCTGACTTCGTACTGCTTGACGTGGCCGCCGAAACTGCTCACCTCCACCACGCCGGGAACGCCCGCGAGCTGGCGCTTCACGATCCAGTCCTGCATGGTGCGCAGTTCGGTGAGGTCGTAGCGGCCTTCGTAGCCGGGCTGCGGCACGAGGGTGTACTGATAAATCTCACCCAGGCCCGTGGTAATGGGCGCTAAATAGGGCTTGCCGAACTCGGCGGGAATGTCCTGCGTGGCCTGCGCGAGCTGCTCGCCCACCAGTTGGCGGGCTTTGAGAATATCCATGCCGTCGTCGAAGACCACCGTGATGACCGACAGTCCCAGCCGCGATACGGAGCGGATTTCTTCCACGCCCTGCACGTTGGCGAGGCTCAGCTCGACGGGCGTGGTGATGTACTGCTCCATTTCCTGGGCCGCCAGGGCGGGCGACTGCGTGAGGACGACGACTTGGTTGGTGGTGATGTCCGGCACGGCGTCGATGGGCAATTTCGACAGGGAATAGCTGCCCCAGCCGATCAGCCCCAGCACCAGCATCCCAATGATGAGCTTGTTCCTGACGCTGAACCGAATGATGGATTCAAATGACATAAAGGGTATTTAGAAGCAAATACCAAAACTACGTATTAAAGATTCGTGGGCTGAGGGGCAGTGGGAAATTTAGAATGGGTATAAGTAGGGTGGCGGGGGCCAGAAACCCCTCGCTAACTCTGATTTATAACTGGGCTGGTCGGCCGCTGCCGTTTTGTCCCTTCGTGTTTGCAACGCGATCCTTTCATGAGGATATTCACGTTGCAAACGCGAGAAGATAGCACCCTGATTGCAAATCAGGATGCATTTTCACTTCTTGACCAACACCTCCTTCGGCTGGAAATCAGGGTGGCCCGCCTGCCAGAGGGCGAAGGCGTACATGTTGGCGAAGTTGCGGAAAGCCACGGACTTGTCTTCGGTAAAGTGGCCGTTGTCGTAGTTGACTTGCATCAATACGGGCTTGCCCGACGTAGTGGCGTTTTGCAGGGCGGCGGCAAACTTGCCCGGCTGCCAAGCAATCACGCGCGGATCGTTCATGCCGCCGACGCACATCACGGCGGGGTACTTCGTACCGTCTTTTACGTGCTGGAAGGCATCCATCTCGTACAGCGCCATGCACTGGACCGAGTCTTTGACCGTACCAAACTCTGGCGCGTTGACCGGGCCGTTGGGCGTTTCTTCCATGCGGAGGGCGTTGGAGCAACTTACGTTGCTGATGGCAGCAGCAAAAAGGTCGGGGCGCTCCGTGATGGCCCGGCCAATGAGGATGCCGCCCGCACTGGTGCCTTCTCCAATAAGGTGCTGCGGGCTGGTGTAGCCGTTTTTTACAAGGTACTCGCCACTGCTGATAAAGTCTTTCCAGGTGTTGGGCTTGGTGGTCTGGTAGCCCGCCTTGTACCAGGTCTGTCCTTTTTCGGACCCTCCGCGCGGATGTGTCTCGGCCAGTATGACGCCCTGATTCAGCAAGGCCAGGTTTCGCCGGCTGAAGGAGGGCATGGCCGAAAAGCCGTAGGCCCCGTAGCCCGTCATGAAGCATACCGCGCTGCCATCGCGTTTCAGCCCTTTTTTATAAACCAGGGACAGTGGCACCATCACGCCGTCATGCCCCGGAATTTCCAGTTCCTCCACCACCAGGTCGGCCACGCCGGGGTAGTCAGGTTGCACGTCAAAGGCACTGATCGCAATTTTGCGGGTTTCCGGGTCATAATCGTACGACGTGCCGGGGTTATTCCAGGAGGTGATGGATACCAATATGTCGTTGCTGCGGGGCGCGTCGTAGGTTTCGATAATCGTTGTGCCGCTGCCGGGAACTGGTACGTCGGCCCATTGGTCGTTGCGTGAATCATACTGCCGGATTGTCTCGTTAATGCCATCGCTCAGCGTCACGAACAGAAAATCTTTGCTCGATATAATTCGCGTAATATTCAGCTTGCTCTCAGGCAACAGCACCGTAGCCGCAGCGGGATTAGGATTGGCGGCGTCCGTGATCAGAATCTGGCCATTGGGGGCGTTTTTAACGCTTTGCAGATATAGCTTATCACCCAGTTTTAAGAAATTATAGACACTGTCGGCGGGGACAGCGAGCCGTTTCCAGGAGATAGTCGGTTTGTTGAGGTCGGCGAGGTCGGTTACGAACGCATCGGTCCGGTTATCAACCGACGCTAAGTAGCCGTATAACTGCGTTTTATCGTCGGAGAAAAACATGATGGGGTATTGATCGGGCCGGATGCCCATGTCGGGATTTTTGGCCCGCGACCAGAGTTCGGGATCATTGGCAGGATCGCTGCCGAGTTTGTGCAGCCGTGCCTTCGTGTCCAGATTCCCCTTAGGGTCTTTGGTATCCATCGAATTGTTGGGGGTGTACAGAAACCCGCTGTTATCGGGCAACCAATCGACACTGCCCCCAAACACCGCTGTGATGCTTTCGGACTGGAGGGCTTTGGTCGCTACGTCCATCGTCCGCAAAATTGAGAGTTCGGCACCGCTTTCCTGCAATCCAATAACCATCTTTTTTCCGTCGGAGCTGGGCGTAAAAGCGCTCATGGCGTAGGTCTTGCCTTCCTCGAACGTCGTGGGGTCGAACAGCAGTTTTTCGGGTCCGGTCTTGCCCTCGCGCATATACAGCTTGCCTACGTTTTCGTTGGGCAGGGTTTTGCGGTAAAAATAGGTGCTGCCGCGTCTCTTGATTTCGCCGTAGCGCACACTCAGCAGTTTATCGTAGTCGACCATGGTCTGAATGAGCTTATCGCGACCCGGAATCCGGGCCAGCACGGCGTTGGTGTAGTCGCCCTGGGCTTTGAACCAGGCCTGGGTTTCGGGGCTGCTCATGTCTTCGAGCCAGCGGTAGTTATCGATTACCTTCTTGCCGAAATACGTGTCGGTCACGGGGTGTTTGGGCGTTTTGGGCAGCTCGGGTTGGTCTGGTGTTTGGGCACTGGCCGTCAGACTGACGAGCAGGGCCGTTGCTGAGATAAAGAACTTAGTCATAATCGAATGGATAGATTGGTTAGGAATAGAATAAATTTAGCCAATTAATCACGAAGAAATGCCGTTTCGAAAATACTATTGAGCGAACGGTTTTCCGACTTTTATTGACCCCGTAAACGGGTTTAGTTCAAGCTTAAAACCTAAAAGCTGTCGGGAAGAAGCGAAAGAGGGTTTTGTATACCAAGCTGAATACCAAGAGCAGGTTACCATTCGATGAAAATGGACGTTTTGATGGTGTAAAAACTTAGTATTCGGTCAGGATTGGTATCGCTAACTCCGATTGAAAATCTGTGATTAGCCGTTGATTATCAATTCGTAAACAGCATTATCAATGTTAGTGAGGCAGTACGGGATGGCCTCCATCGGATAGAGGACAAACGCAATGCCGCTGAAATGAAGGCACAAAATCCCACCACATTTTACAATCCTCACGCTGACCTTAGAAATAAACCCGGACCGCCCCACGCACTTCCTCGATTTCCACCTCCATATTGTACGCTACCCGGATATTCTCCGGCGTGAGCACCGATGCTTTGGAGCCACTCGCCAGTACCTTTCCTTCGTGCAACAGGATGAGGTGATCGGCGTATTTTCCGGCGAGATTCAGGTCGTGGACGACGCCGGCGATGACTAGGTCGGGTTGCGCGGCGAGTTCGGTGAGTTTGTTCATGAAATCGAACTGGTAGTAGACATCCAGAAAGGTAAGTGGCTCGTCCAGAATCAGGTAGCGGCCACCCGTCGGAGCCGGGTACCAAATCTGGGCGGTCACGCGGGCGAAGTGGGTGCGTTGCTTTTCGCCACCGCTAAGGGTCATGTAGTTGCGGTCAGCCATTTTCGAGACATCGAAAAACTGCATGGCGGCTTCGCAAGCGGCGCGGTCTTTTTCGGTCGGATGTCCCGAAAAATGGGGATAGCGCCCCATCATCACGACCTCGGCCACGGTCAGCGGAAAAGCCAGGGCGACATTTTGTGAGAGCACCGCCCGCTGCCGCGCCAAAGCAGCGACGGACGTGCGGGCGATGGGTTTTTCCTGATAAAAAACTTCCCCCTGCGTCGGTTTGAGTTGTCCGCACAAGATTTTGACCAAAGTCGATTTTCCGGCTCCGTTCGGTCCGATGATCAGATTGATTTTAGCCGGATGAAACTGCACCGAAACTGCATCGAGCAAAGCGCGACCGTCGATTTGGAAGGAGATATTCTTGGCTTCGAGCATGTCAGAAGAAGTAGTCTTTTCTCCGTAATAAAATAATGAATACCGGTACCCCGACCAAAGACGTCACGATCCCGATGGGCAGTTCGGCGGGACGCACGATCATCCGGGCGGTCAAGTCGGCGAGACTTAGCAAGATTCCGCCCGCTAAGGCGCTGTTGCGGAGCAAAGCCCGGTTATCGGAGCCATGAATCATCCGCAGCAAGTGTGGTACCACTAATCCCACGAAGCTGATGACGCCCACGAATGCCGTCGCCACGGCGATCATGATCACATTAAGCGTAAGGACGATCAACTTTAAACGCCGTATGTCGACGCCCAGGAACAGCGCCTCTTCTTCGCCCATCATCAGGGCGTTGAGTTGTTTGGCGTAGGGCAGTGAGAGCAGTAGGCACAGCGTGGTGGAAGTGCCCACGACCAGCACCGAATGCCAGCTCGCGCCCGACAGCGTGCCCAGTCCCCAGAACGTAATGGAACGCGCCTGCGGATCGCGGGCGATGTAGGAAAGAAAACCCACGCCGCTCATGAACAGCGCGTTGATGGCGATGCCCGTCAACAGGAGCACCACCACCGAACTCTGACCATTTTCCTGCGACTGCGACAGCACGATGACCAGCGAAGTCGAGAGTACCGCCCCGGCACAGGCGGCGAGCGGGAGCGTCCATTCCCCGGCGTCGAAGCCGAAAGTAGCGCCCAACACAAAGTACAACGCCGCGCCAAAAGCCGCCCCGCTCGATGTCCCGATGAGGCCCGGCTCGACGATGGGGTTGCGAAAGAGCGCCTGCATCAGCGCTCCGCCGACCGCCAGACTGGCCCCCACAAAAATGCAAAGCAGCGCGCGCGGCAAACGAATATCCAGGAAAATCCGCTCGTTCAGCACCAAATCCGGCGAGGAGTGGGCGTATTTAGATAAGGCCGAACCTATTTCGGCCAGGCTGATGGACACTGCGCCGTAGCGCGCCGACAGCAGTGTGCTAACGGCCAGCAACGCCAGCAGAACCGGGAATACCAGCTTTTTTCGGTTAGGGTTGCGCACCTTGATGGATCAGTTTTTGGAGCATCAGCACGACCTCCCCGCTGCGCGGACCGAGGTACACCATGTCGTGTTCCTCGATGCGGTAAATGCGGTTATTTCTGGCGGCCTTTGTCCCCGCGATGCCGGGCAGTTCCTTTACTTTATCCATCGAACCCAATCGGTCGTAGCCGAAATCGGTCAGCAAAATGACGTCCGGGTCGGAGGCGGCAACGGCTTCGGCCGAGAATTGCTTCATACTCTTAGCGTCGTCCACGGCAATTTTGCCCCCGGCCCAGCACAAGAGTTGGGCGGCGGTGCTATTCCGGGTCATCAGCAGGAATACGTTATTGGCCTGGCCAAAATGCACGACGAGCACCTTCACGGAATCGGGGTATCGTTTAGCGCTTTCCAGCGCTTTGGCCATATCAGCGTCCAGTTTTTGGCAAAGTTCCTCGGCGCGGGCCTGCTGCTGGAAGTATTCACCCATTTCGCGGAAGAGCATTTTGGTGCTGTCAATATCGCTGCCTTTGCTGGCGAATACCTTCATCGGAATTTTGAGTTCTTCCAACTGCTTTACAACCTGTTCAGGGCCGATGTTATTATCGTGCAGAATCAGCGTGGGCTTAGCCGCCAGAATCCCTTCCGTGCTCAACGCGCGGTGGTAGCCGACCGTCGGCAACTTCTTGATTTCGGGTGGATAAGTACTCGACACGTCCACCGCGACGAGGTCTTTTTCCGCGCCCAGCGCATAGATAATTTCGCTGTACTGCTTGGCGATGCATACGATGCGGGTTTCCTGATCGCCCTTTTCATCCGAATTGGACAGACGACCGCAAGCCGCAAGCAACGCTGAAAGGCTTAATAGTAGGAGTAGTTTTTTCATGAATTTAAAGGTAAAAAACAGACAGCCCGGAGACTGCCTGCTTTGAGTTGAAAGATCAAAAAATGTATTTCAAATTGATACTGCCGAAATAGTTGGCCTCGCGCGGGGCGGGCAGGTAGGCATCGGGTAATTGGTTCAGGAACAACATCGCGTAGTTCTGGTGACCCGTGATGTTGTTGATGCCAAAGTAGGCATCCAGGTTAAAATGCTCAGCCAAAACCCGCGAAAAACCGACTTTGGCGTTGAGCAATTGGTACTTGTCCGCCTCGTTTTTATTGTCGGAAGTGAAGTACATCCTGTCACGATACGAGTACGTCATGTTGGCGTAAAGCCCGGGCCGGGTGGTCAAATCGAATCCGGCGTTGAAGGTTACGGGCGCTACACCCGCCACGATCTTGTCGGTGTAATCCGTTTCGACGATCGATTGTTTGTTGCCGCTCAACTGTTGAAACTTGAAATCGCCGTAGCGGAAGTGCGAGTAGGTGAAGTTGGCAAACGGCATGATCGCTTTCACGAAGCCCGCCGACTGGTAGGCCGTCCCCCGCACCGCTACTTCGATGCCCGCGTTGGTTTGATTACCGGCGTTGGCCATGTACACGTACGAAGTTGCCGTATTGGTGGCGTCCGGCACGGCGACGGGCGTGAGCTTGTCGGTATATTTTGTGTAGAAAGCCGCAATCTGGTAATTGAGTTTTTCGCCTAAGAGCGCGCCCTTGGTACCTACCTCAAATTGCGTTCCCTTCTCCGGCTTCAAGTCCGTCAGAACCTGACCCGTCAGCGGAATAAAAAAGTATGAACTCACGGGAGCCTTATACGATTGGCTGTACGACGCGTAAATCGACAATTGCTTATCGATCACCTTATTTACCGCCAAGTGGGGCGAAAACATGTTATCGAAGGAATTCTTGTACTGCGTGGGTTTGCGGGTTACTTTCGGGTTGCTCGGATTGTTGTTGCTGGCGTTGTACAGGCGGTCGTTGAGCTCGATGCCCAGGTTACTATACCCAATTCCGGCGGTAAGCGACAGCGCGTAGGGAAGCGTCAGCGTCCATTCCGTGAAGGCCGAAAGTGTGCGGGAAGTCGTGTACTGGTTGCTGCGCACAACCCCGATGAGATTGTAGCCCGCCAGGTCAAAACTGTCCGCCACCATCGGGTAGCCTAATGTTTGGGCGTTTTGCATTTGAGCTTCCGCTCCCGTAATTCCCGAAAGCGTCAAACCATTCAGCAGCGAAAATCGCGTATCGAAAGTCGAGCGGAAACCGTAGTTAATCGACGACTTATCGGTCCAGCCACCCGCCGAACTCACATTGCTGACCAGGCCGGTGCCGAACACCGAGGTCGTGTTGGATATGCCCTCCCGGAAGCGGTAGGTATGGCCAACGCCCGTCCGAAATGTGGTGACGTCGGAGTGGGCGTTATTTTTGACGTATCTCGGGTTGCCCGAATAATCCAGCGCCTTATACTGCTTGATGGTGAGCTCGCCATTGCGCTCGTCGTAGCTGTCGCTGTAGCCGAAGTAGCTGTTGAAAGTCTGCTTTTGGTTGGGAGAAAATTCGCCTACCGCGTTTACAAAATCCTTCCGGGATTGGGTGTGGGGTGCAAAGCCGTCGTACTTCTGCTTGCCGTAGTTGACCAGCAGCGAGGCGTGTTCCTTACTTACCTGCAAGTGCGTGGTGTAGCGTTGTAACCCGTAGCTACCCAGCAGTACATCCTGGCCCACCGACGTGCGACCCGGCTGGGGTTTCAGGGTCGTCAGGTTGACCGCGCCCGCGATGGCTTGTCCGTAGAGTGTTCCGGCGGGGCCTTTTACTACTTCCACGTTGCCGATCGAACCAAAATCGATGTCGTCCATGAGCGTGATGCCTTCCGCGTCGGTGACCGGAATGCCATTGAGGTATACCTTGTAACCTTGCCCGTCGAAATTGCTGTTGATACCGTTGGTTCCCCGTGCGCCGTTGCCATAGCCGCGAATGTTGAACTGCTGACCCGCCGAAAACGTCCGGCGTTCCATCAGCACACCCGGGATATTGGTGTTGATAGCATCTTCCAATAAAATTCCGGCTCCCCGCTTGATCTCGACTTCACCGATGCGAGCAATGGAAAGTGGTTGGTACAAGAGGTCTTTGTTGGGACTTGAGGTGGCCGTGATTTCCACGGTACTAAGGTCACGCGCAGATAGAATCAGTCCGATGCTCAATTCTTGGCCACACCCTACGCGCTGCCGGAAAGTTTCGTAACCAATGTAGGATACCGTAACAAGCATGGAATCGCGGCAAGTCAGCGAAAATTGGCCGTTTTTATCGGTCGTAGCGCCTTCAGTACCTGATACCTGAATGGTTGCATTGGCGAGTGGTGCGTTGCTCTGGGCATCGAAGACCCGGCCTTTGATCTGGGCGTTTTGCGCCGATAAGCTGCCCGCGCTAACAAGCCCCAGAAATAGAATAAATAGCTTTTTGAACATATTAAATTGATAATCAAATGATTGAAAATAGAATACGATCCGCGGCTGACTTTTTGCAAAGTCAGCGCAAATAGTCACGCCCGTCGACCTGAGTTCCCAGGACAGGAAATCGTCGTTGCGGCGCAAAAAATAAATGAAGAAGGAAAAGGTCTTTTAACTGACCAAATTGAAGCCTTGCGGCGGCGGAGAAGTAATGCTCAGAAAAACGGAGCGGTAAGTTATGAGGAATTGCCAGCCGCTATTGCCAACCGCACCAACAGAAAAAGGAAGGGTTTCTTTTTCTTTAAAATAAAGTCCCGCCAGTAATTGGTAAAGCTTTTTTACGAATCCGCTCAGCGGCTTTTGACTGGATTTATGACGTTTAACGAGCGCATCTAGGTTAGCGAAAAGGCTTTCTTCCAGGACATCGTTGACGCAGTAGCACACGGTTTCTGTTTCGCTCAGCGCTACCTTTCGGACTACATCGTACATACTGCCGTGGTAGAAAAATTCGTCGTCTTCCAGCCAGAAAAAATCTGAGGCGTTGGCGTCGCTGACGGAGATGCGGCAGAGCTTTTCGTCGGGTACGCCCCGCAGGATCTGTCGCCTGACTTCGCGGCGAATCTGAAACTGCTGGACCTTGAATACGATTGCCACTCCCACAAGATTGAAGGAAAACACAAAGAGCAGAAAGACGCTACACGCTTTTTTCAAGGCATTTATCCGCTAAAACTTTATTCCAATTCGCTACCCGATGCCCGCCTGTGCTCAAACGAACGATCTGAGAATGGATAAAAGTACTGCCTGATTTCGATTGTAACAAGTGAACTGAACCTGGGTTTGAGCAAATTTTAAAACAGCCACGCCGCCTGCACCAGTCCCCGCGCTTTGCTCACGACTTCTCCATCCGAAAGATTCTGCGCCAGCGGCTGCTGCACGCTGAGGCCGGCGGTCCAGCGGTTGGCGAAAATAGACACGCCCGCCGTCCCGTTCAGCAAATCGCCGCCCGACTCGTGGACGGTTCGCTCGTCCTGCGTACCGAACGGCGAATGCTCGGCGTACAGACCCAAATGCGGCATGATCGACACATTTCCTTTCGTGAAAGTACGGAATGCATCCACGCTGCCGTAAGTTTGGTTGCCGAAGCAGTAGCCACGCTCGTTGTTCGTGTTGAGCTTTTGCGAAAGCGCCAGCGTCGCGCCCCATTCCTTGACGGTTAGGGTATAAAAAGCATTCAGGATAAAATCGGCACTGCCCGTGCCGGGCTGAAAATTAGCGTTGGCCACGGCGGACGGGTTGTTTTCTTCGTAGTGAAAGCGGCCGGTAGGTACCTTCACGCCGCCACCGATTTGCAGACTGTGGTTGACGCGGCGGTTCTTTTCGCTGTCCATGAAGGTATTCAGCAGGTTGTAGTTGAGCAACAGCGTCGCGTCGCCGAGTCCCTGTTGCCGCTTGGTTAGGGAATAACTTTTAGGCTATTCTCCCGTTCACTTAATCGTTATGCACGTGGTCCACTACGAACATTTTCGTGTAATTATCCGCAATCGGCGTGGCTGCAGCGGGCGTATGAACGCTGTTGACTTCGGCCAGTTTTATCTTATTCGGACCGTCGAAAACTTTTAGCAAATCCGCCACCAGGTGAATTGTCGGCCCGATATCCCTACGCACGGTCGCTTTGCCGTTCAGCGGTAGCGTGACAGTGCGCAAATTATTGGCTACCCCTTTAAAACCTCCGACGTGTATTTCGAAGGCATTTTTACCCGCCGAATTTGGCTTGATGACCGGTGAGGTGCCTTCCAGTTTCATAAAAACGTAGCCTGAGAGCCAGCTCCACGACATACCCGCGTGTTCGGGAGCATATTCATCGAGAATTCCCTTGCGATTATCGGCACTCGCCACGGTTCGAGCGCTGTCCACGCTGATCACAAAGCTGATTTCGGTGTAGTCGGCGGCCGGAACATCTTTCAATTTGGGCTCCCAGGTTGCAGTCTCATCCTGCCGGATAAGGAAGTATTGCTCGGGAAATTTTACCACGCTGCCGTCGGCTTTCTTCAAAGCCACATTGCTGATGAAGTAGTTGAACTTCGTGAGCGTGAAATCTTCGCCAAAGCCATCCTTATAGGTGGTTGTGCCGAGCGCCATTTTTTGCGCACCCACGCGGTTATCGAATTCCAGCGCCACGGCGTTGGTACTATTGTCGATGGGCGCGACCGTATTGTCATTACAGGCAAGCAGCAGGGCCGAGGCGAACGTCAGGGCCAAAATGTAATTGAATATCTTTTTCATTCTTGTTAAAATTTTGATGTTGGTTTGATTACTTTTTACCGCACCGGAAACCCATCCGGCTCGGCGAATTTTCTATTGATTAAAAAATCTTAGTCAGTCAGCGCGTTAAGGAAGGCGATGATTTCAGTTTTTTCATCTTCGCGTAAAGCGATCCCCAATTTGCCGTCGGCGCGGCGAAAAAAGGGATTCAGCGTAGGGCTGTCGACCATGCCGCTATCGTAAAAATCAAGCACTTCTTTCAGATTCTTGAAGCGGCCATCGTGCATGTAGGGCAGCGTCGCGGCGATATTACGGAGGCTCGGTACCACGAATTTGTAGCGATCCGTTGCCTGTCCCGTAATCCTGAACTGGCCTTCGTCGACGGCGACCTGCACCGACGGCTTGCCGTGTTTGTAGACTACTTTGGTGCGCAGGAAAGGTGATAATCCGTTGTTGCGGAAACTTTGGTCGGTGAATAGCGCACCCGCGTGACAATTTTGGCAGCCTTTGCTCGCGAAGAGTTGCTGGCCCGCTAGCTCATCGGCGGTGAACGTCACGGCGTTCTCTTGCCGCGTCAGCTGGTCGTACCGTGAATTGGCCGATACCAATGTGAGCATGAATTGCGAGAGCGCTTTGCGCGTACTTTAAGACGTGATCTCCTCGCTGCCGAACGCGGCCTTGGAGAGCGTCGGATATTTTTTGCTGGCGCGAAGTTTCTTCACGACGTTGTCCATGGTATCGTCCATTTCGTCGGCGTGCTCGATCGGAAAAACGGGCTGATCGTCCAAATGTTCGATGCCGCCGTCCCACTGAAAACGCTGCAACCAGGCCAGATTTTGGAGCGGTAGCGCGTTGCGCAGTCCCGTGCGCCCGTTGATGCCGTGGCTCAGGTCGTGCAAATGGTGCGTGAAACCGTTGGGCTGCCGATGGCACTCGCCGCAGGCAATGGTGCCGTCGCGCGAGAGCAGTCCGTCGTAAAAGAGCGTTTTTCCCAGCGTGAAGCCCGCTTCCGTGGGGCGCACAGCGTTTGGCCTAAAGACAGCAATAAAATACAGGAAATCAGCCGCGTTGCGGGGGATGAAAAATGCCGCTCGACGGGGCATTCGTCAGGGGAGGGGAGACGTAGGAAAAGGAGGAGAAGTTCAATAGCGCGTCGCTACCGGGTCGGGCGAAAGAAAAAGTATTGCGCTGGCAATCGGCTATATTCTCGTAGAGCTTGAACATGAAGTTACGCTCAGCTTGCTTTTCTTCCTGCTTTTGGGCGGCCGCCAGGCGGGTAGCGAGGTAGCATTTACCGTCGCAATTCAGTTCGGGACGGTCTTTGTTGACGCAAAAATTATCTATGATAAATTCCTTGCGAAGCTCTTAATCGAGGTATAGCATCGGTATTACCCATGCTTTCAAGCACATGAGTAGCAAACATCCGACGGCTGCGCCTTGTTTGATCGATTGCTTCACGAAAATAATAACGCCCATAGAACGAGCATTTGTATTTTGGGACAAAGGTAATTCCTATCCTTTGAACGGCGTAATGTCAAGTAAGTTTCTTGGTCATAACCAACCGAAGCAGCCAGTAGAGCAGCAGTCCGACGGGTCCGAGCGTGAAGCAAAATACCAGCGGAACGACGATCCAGCCGTGGGCGATGTTGCGTTTTTGAGAATCGCGCAGCACTACACCTCCGACCATCAGGTCAAAGGCCAGATAGTGAATCTAACCCGCCAGCATCCCGCTGTCGCCGCCGCTTTGGAACATACCCTTCACGCCCGCTAACGTACTAAACGCGCTGAAATCCATCGGTCCGCCCGAAAAAATATAGTAGGCGTAGAAACACGCCAGTACGACAGGGATTAAAAACGACCGCACCAAAAACTGCGTAACCGACCAGCGCGGCGCAAAAATCATGAGCAGCCACTGCGGCATGACGAGGAAACTGGCAATCTGAAAAACGACATCGGGACTCATAGCAAGGGAGGGGATTGAGGGGGTTGGAACGGTAATTTAAACAAAATTCTGTACCCACCGTTGAGGATTTCTGAAAATGAATACTACCCATCCGCTTCATGTTGTCTGGTTCAAACGCGACCTGCGTTTGCAGGATCACGCGCCGCTCAAAGCCGCGCTGGAAAATGGCCACAGGGTGCTATTGCTCTACGTTTGGGAGCCGTCGCTGCTGCGCGATCCGCACTACGCGGCCCGGCACTGGCGGTTTGTGGGCGAGTCGTTGCGTTGTCTCGATGAACAACTGGCGCAATACGGGACCAAGGTCAGGCAGGTGGTGGGCGAAGTCGTGCCGATTTTGACCCAAATTCATGAGAAGTACCCCATCGAAACGCTGTATTCGCACGAAGAAACGGGGTTGAAAATCACCTACGACCGCGATAAATCCGTCGCGGCTTTTTGTCGGGAACACAATATTGCGTGGCGCGAATACCAGCACAACGGTGTGCAGCGTGGCCTGCCCGATCGTAAAGCCTGGAAGGAAGATTGGCACACCTACATGAACACGCCGCAGGCGCAACCCGCCCTGCCGCGCCTGATGTATGACGCCGCGCGCATCGAACTGCCGCACGAAATCGACGATTGGCAGCAATTGTCTGATGTACCGTCGGAAATTGCCCAAAGTACCTACTTTCAGCCCGGCGGCGAGGAAGCGGCGCACCGCTACATGAACAGCTTTTTTCAGGAAAGGGCCGCCGGATATAGCCGCACGATCTCTAAGCCCGAGGCCAGCCGCAAGGGCAGCGGGCGGATTTCCCCCTATTTGGCTTGGGGAAATCTGTCGGTCAGGACCGTGTTTCAGCAGTATAAGCAAGCTTTACGACAAGAAACGATTCCACGCCGCAACTTGATTGCGTTTGGCTCACGGCTGCGGTGGCATTGCCACTTTATTCAAAAATTCGAGAGCGAGGACCGCATCGAGTTCGAAAACGTCAACCGGGGTTATGACTTCCTGAAAAAACCTTTCAATAAAGATTACTTCCGGGCCTGGACCGAAGGGCGCACCGGTTTTCCGCTCGTGGATGCCTGCATGAGGTGTTTGCGCGAAACGGGCCACCTCAATTTCAGAATGCGCGCCATGCTGGTGTCGTTCCTGACGCACCTGCTGTGGCAGCCCTGGAAACCGGGAGCGGTACATCTGGCGACGCTATTCCTTGACTTCGAGCCCGGTATTCACTACGCCCAGTTTCAGATGCAAACGGGCGTGACGGGTATCAATACTGTCAGGATTTATAATCCCGTGAAGCAATCTTACGACCACGATCCGGCGGGCGTTTTTATAAATAAATGGGTACCGGAACTCCCCGCCTGTCCGCCCGCCTTCCTGCACGAACCCTGGAAAATGACGGCCATGGAGCAGGAAATGTACGGGTTTCACCTTGGCGTCGACTATCCCGAACCCATTATCGAGGTCGAGCAAGCCCACCGTGCGGCCCGCGAGCAGATTTGGGCGCACCGGAAGTTGCCGGAAGTTAAGAAAGAAGGCGAGCGGATTTTGAAACGGCACGTGGTGCCGGGACGGAGGTTTGGACGTAAGGCGTAACGCTGTCAGCGTTAAAGGGGCTCACAAATCACTGTACTTCTTGACAAAGCCAATCCAGTCCACGTTGAACGGTACTACAATGTATTTCCCTTCGGGTGTAATCAATACTTTCGTGGGGTAGCCCTGTACGCTATAAGTTTCCTGAATTTTATTATCCGACATCGCGACCGGGAATGTAAAATTCTTCTCTGCCATGTAAGCCAGTACTTTGGGTTGCGTATCTTTACACGCAATGGTCAGCAGAGAAATCTTATCTCGGTTTTGGGCGACCGTTTCATCGTAGAATTTTTGTAAATCGGGATGTTCCTTGCGGCAGGGCGCGCACCAGGTTCCCCAGAAATCGATCAGAATCCATTTGCCCGCCATTTTCTTGCTGGAAAATACTTCTTTGTCAAGTAAAGCGAGCGAAATGGGCGGGGCGATTTTGGCGCTGCCGTTGACTGCCTTCCGCCAGTAGGCAGCAAAATCCTTCGCCCCCGGATGGTTTTCTTCGTAGTATTCTTGCAACCTTTCCTTGTATTCGGGATTGGCGAGCGCCATTTCAAGAAGCGTCGACGTTACGCGGTTCTTATCCTTCGTATGGTGGGTTAAATGGTCTAGGTAATTATCCTGAAAAGAATTTTTACCAGCCCCGGAATTCACAAAAATCATATCGTAGAAATAAGCGGATTGGTGGTTTAGATCAATTAGGTCGGGGCTATAATCGAAAGCTTTTTTTAGCAATAGTTCCTTCTTAGTGGCATCCGACGTTACATTGGCTTCCAGATGATTAATGTAAGCGTACAGGTATCGATAATAAGCCCGACGATCCAGTTCATCGCGGGATGAGGAATCGGTGGCTGTGATTTGACTGTTTTTCAGGTTTTCGGTGATCACGTCGAATAGCTTGGTCGCTAAGGGTTTTATTTCCTCCTTCCCGTATATAAACTGGTAGATCATCAACCCGTAACGGTCCATGTGGTATCCGTAATTTCTTTTTGAAGTTTGATACTCGTCCAGGAACGTATTGGTGATGTCTATCAGGAAGGCGGTGTCGTCCGGCTTTTCCTGAGCTTTGGTCCAGAGTAACACGGGGTCCACAGTTTCGCGGAGGCGCGCGTTGGTATCCACTGCCATCATTGCCAGCAGTTGCTTGTACCGTATTGCCCTTTCGGCTCGTTCGGGATCGGTCTCAATGTATTGAATAAAGGCCTGGGCGAATGAATTATGAATCAGCTCATTTAGCAAAAAACTGAATCTTTCGTTCGATGCCAGTTTTCGGGTGTAGTACAATGCTGAGTCGGCATTGTAAGATTCATCTTGGGTGAAGTCCGTAAAATCGTTAAAATAATCAGACGGTGATTCCCGTGGTGGCCCGCCCGGTTGGGCTTGGGCCGATATTACCAAAGCCAGGAAAAGGAAGAGTAACGGAAGTTTTTTCATACGTTGCGAGTAGGATTATGATGGAACGAAAACGCTGACCGGATCAAAACTTTGCTTCGCCCTGTTTCAGGAAACCCGCCATGTACAAATCAAAACCACCCTTACCGCCGGGACGGTTGGAAGAGAAAATGCCAAGATCATAATCGAAAGGTCCAAGCTGCATCCTAGGTACCATAGGTCGGTACTCGTCATACTTTGTATTTATCCGAGGGCCCAGATTGGCGGGCTTATTCCACTTCGAGCCATCATAGGAAGCGTAATGAATGTCGAAACCGCCCTCCCCACCGGGACGATTGGAAACAAAGTACATAACGTCGTTCCAGCCGTTGGAGATAACATAGGGGCACTTATCGTCGGAAGTGGTGGATAGCTGCTCGTTTTTTACAATCGAAAGTGGGATATTTGACAACAGCGCATCGATGAATTGTTGCTCACCACCGGGGAGATTTGCTTCAAAAATATCAAAGCCTCCGTCGCGATCTGAACAGAAATAAACACGTTTGTAATCCTGGCTAAAAGTAGGATAGGCATCGTCTTTTGCGCTGTTAAGCCAGCTTATCTCAAATGGTCCCTCCACCGAACGCGCGTCAGCCATGTTATGCACGAACTTGATTTGTAGATTCCCGGCGCTATCATCGGCGTACAACAGCAGATACCGGTTTGTGAGGAAATTTCCTTTTTCATCTTTGAGATAGGACAGCGGTATGAGTAGCGGACCGAGAATATTACAATCCTGATTGGCTTTCTTAATCAGTTGATTGTAATAATATTCATTTTTGCTTACATCCAGATTGCCGCTGATGGCCTTGGATTCCAAGTTTAAGCGATCAGTTTGATCGTCGTAGGTAAGTTGGAAAGGTTTTACGACCAGGTTGAACTTATCCTTTCGATCTCGCTTCGAGGAGAAAATAAGGTAGTTCTGTCCAACCTTATTAGCGGGCAAGGTCGAATTATAGTCGTCAAATTCCGAGTTGATAGCTTCCAGATTAACCGGCGTAGCCTGAAACTTACCGTTGCGGTTGGCCGATGGATCAGGGCAGGCGGTCATGGTGAGCAGTAGACCGATAATGCTGGCGTAGGTTAATTGACGTTTCATGTTTGCTGAGTTTTGTCGGGATATTCCTTTCGTTGGCTAAGATCCTATTTTTAGGTGAAAGGTTGCAATGTCTGCTCTGTTTTTTGAAGGACAAAAACGACAGATTTACATCGCTTTTCGTTGCGGGAAATTTTACACGCTACGATTTGGTACTTAACGTGCGCGACCGTAGGGATTTTTTCTATCTTTGGGGCCTGAACAATACGGGGTAGTACCTACCGTTTATTTCAGAACTCATCTGACAGGGCCGCAAAATCGACCCGTTTACCTTTAACGCTAATCCCTTTCCCCAAAAATGATTCTGCTGCAAGCACTTACCGACTCCACGATGGTCACCACCGGCGCAAGCGACGGACTTTCACTTCTCGATTTACTCATAAAAGGCGGCTGGGTAATGCTGCCGCTGGGGTTGCTTTTTATAGCCACGCTGGCGCTCATGATTGAGCGGTGGCGGGGAATCACCAAGAATGCCAAAATTGAAGAGTCCTTTGTCGATAACGTAAAAGACTTCATTCAGCAGGGCAACCTCAAATCGGCTGAGTCGCTGTGCCGTAACCAGAAAAACGCCGCCGGGCGCATCTTCGAGCGCGCCACGGGTCGCATCGGATACCCAATAAAAGACATCGAGTCATCGATCGAAAACGCCAGCCAGATCGAACTGCAGCGCATGGAAGGCAACTTACCCTACCTCGGCGTCATCGCCGGTATCGCGCCCATGCTGGGCTTCGTGGGTACCATCGCCGGTATCATCCGCATTTTCTACGACATCTCTATCTCCAACGATTTTAACATCAGCACGATCTCGGGCGGCATGTACGAGAAAATGATTACCTCCGGTTCCGGTCTTATCATCGGTCTGATCGCCTATGCGGGTTACCATATGCTCAACATGAAAATTGACCGTTTCGCCCTCCGCCTTCAAATGGCCGCCTCCGACTTTCTCGACGTACTCCAGCGTCCGGTAGAATCGAGGTAGTATGCGGGTATCAGGTATTTTGTGAGATGTAGCGCAGAACGACTGTATCCAGTTCTCATATCTCATATCTCATATCTAATAATTCATAATCCATAAACGTG
>JBBSSJ010000019.1:0-29460 GCA_038242095.1 Cytophagales bacterium | reverse complement strand
TCAACACGCCCCCCGATGAGCGGAAGCAGCGCGTGGAAGCGGCCCTCGAGCGCATGAGCATGATGCACCGCCGCAACCACTTCCCACAGCAACTCTCCGGCGGCCAGCAGCAGCGCACGGCCATCGCCCGTGCCGTCGTCGCCACGCCCAAGATTATCCTGGCGGATGAGCCGACGGGTAACCTCGACTCCAAGAACGGCGAGGAGGTGATGAACCTGCTCAAGCAACTCAATGAGGCGGGCACAACCATCATCATGGTGACACACTCCCCCTACGACGCGGGTTTTGCGCACCGCACGGTGAATTTGTTCGATGGGAAGGTGGTGACGGAGAAGGTGCACGTCTAGGGACTGCGATTTCGGGGTTAACGGCGATTTTGTAAAAAAATATAAACCTGTCATCGTGTTTTTTTATGTGGACGAATTATTTGAAAATCGCCTGGCGGAACCTGCTTCAACAGAAGCTGTATAGCTTAATCAACATCGGCAGCCTGTCGGTGGCAATCGGTGCCGCGTTGCTCATCATGCTGTGGGTGCAGAACGAATTACGGTTCGACCGGGATGTGCCAGATGCCGAGCGGATATTCTTAATAAAAAATGAGCAGCGGACCAATAACGACGAAAGTTGGATCACGACCGGTAGCCCTTATCCTATGGGCGAAACGATCGCGCAGCGTTTTCCGGAAGTGCAGGAAGTAACGCAGATGACCCGTTCGTCCAGAAATCTTATCAACCTGAACGTCAACGGTCGGGATTTTACCGAAGACTATGTCGTCTATGTGGGCGAACACTGGTTCGAGCTACTTCACTATGATTTTCGGCTAGGGAACGCCGCCGCTTTTTACCAGCACCCGAATAGCGTCATTCTGACGGAATCGAAAGCGAAGAAGCTGTTCGGTACGGCGGATGTCATGGGGGAAAGCATTCGGATGGATTCGACGGATTACGTCGTGCGGGGAGTAATCGAGGATAATCCGTTGCATTCGAGTTTCCAGTTCGATATTTTGATTCCGATGGCCTCTCAACTGAACACCGAGAAGCGGCGCAAGGACGCAGACAACTGGCGATACAATACCCACCAGACTTTCGTCCGGCTGCATTCGGGCGCAAATCCGAAAGCCACTGCCGGGAAGATCGACCAATTATACGCGGCCAACCGCCCAAAGGATAGCTGGATGGGTACAATGAACGCCACGATGCTGCCGCTGCCGGATCTTCATTTTGCGGATGACTTCACCAGATCGCCTTTTCCGCAGGGCGACCGCAGCACAGTGAGCATATTTGCGGTACTGGCTTTCCTACTGCTGGCGACCGCTTGCGTCAACTACGTAAATCTGGCCATTGCCCGCACGGGCATCCGATCCAAAGAGATTGGGGTGCGAAAAATTGCTGGTGCCAGTCGGGGCCAACTGTTTGTCCAGATCATCGCCGAATGCGTACTGGTGAGCCTTTTGGCCTTGGGTGTGGCGATGGTCATCGTCTTCACGAGTCTGCCTTCTTTCAACGCCTTTACTGGGCAAACCTTCACGTTCAATCCGCTGGAGCCTTTCACGGGCGGGCTGTTGCTGGGGAGTTGGGCGATGATGCTGCTGCTCATCAGCATTTACCCGGCTTTGCTTATTTCCTCCGTCAATCCGTTGAGTATGTTCAGGGGGATTGGTTTTCTGCGGCTCAAACCTTCCTCTTTCCGGCAAGTCCTGACGGTGGGTCAGTTTAGCCTAGCCGTAGTGATGATCGTGGGTGCCGTGGTGGTATATTGGCAGTTTGCTTTCATGCAACAGCAGCACAACGGTTACGACCGCAGCCAGTTGCTCACGGTGCAGGTGCCGGAAGAAGGAATATCCTATCCCTCTTATGAGGATTACGTGCAGAGTGTAGAACCCCGCTTGCAAACTTTGAAAAGGGAATTCCAAGCCCAATCATCTATCCGCCACGTGGTGCGTATGAACACGGAGTCAGTCGTAGATAACGGACATCTGGGTTCAGGAGGAATCGACTGGGATGGCCGCGAACCCGACTTTAATCCTGATTACATTGACTTTGCGGCGGACGAAGACCTGAATAAAATCATGAATTTTGAAATGGTCGAGGGGCGGTGGTTCGACTCCCAAATAAGCTCGGATAAAGAAAACACGGTACTGAACGAAACGGCGGTAAAGCGGTTCGGGTTGACCCCGCCCGTGGTGGGAAAACGGTTCGAGAAGGGTGTAGTCATTGGCGTGGCCAAGGATTTTTATCACCAAAATATGCGTGAGAAAATAGCTCCCGTCGTCATTCGGGCAAATGCCCCTAATCGCGCCTCGTTTTTGATCCAAACCCAGCCGGGACAGGCAAAGAAGGCCCTGGACATCGTTTTGTCTTCCTTAAAAGAGCGCTTTCCTGGTGCACCTTTCAAGTATGCGTTCATGGATCAGGAGTTCGACCAACTTTATCGACAAGATGAGAAGGCTTTGCAATTCACCCTGATTTTCTCCGGCCTGAGCATCCTGATTTCGTGCGTCGGCTTACTGGGCATGGTCACACTCTCGACCGAGCAGCGCACCAAAGAAATCGGCATCCGCAAAGTACTTGGCGCGTCCGTAGCCAGCATCGTGACGCTGCTCTCCAAAGATTTCCTGAAACTGGTACTAATCGCCGTCGTCATCGCCAGTCCCATTGCCTGGTACGCTATGAATGCGTGGCTGGCGGATTTTGCTTACAAAATAGACATCAGTTGGTGGGTTTTCGCCCTGGCGGGCGGACTGGCCGTGGGCATTGCGCTGATGACGGTGAGTTTCCAAAGCGTGAAGGCGGCGTTGATGAATCCGGTGGAGAGTCTTAGGTCGGAGTGATTGACGTTTTTCTTGGGGTGAACGGCTAACGGCGTTCACACGTTTATTCATTGTCGTATACCGTTGTCCGTTCCCCGTTAACCCCCTCTCCCCTTCCTCCGTTCACCCATCACCTCCCAAACATCTGCGCCATTTTCATGGCAATGCCCATGTCTCCCTTTATTTTGAGTTTACCCGTCATGTAGGCCATCATCGGGTTCAAATCGCCTTCGAGCATTTTGAGGGCGTTCTTTGTCGATATTTCCAGCGTGCAGTCGGCGTCGTGGTCCTGGTTTGCCACGATGTTGGGTACTTGCGTGGTATCGATGAACACCACGCCTTCGTCGGTGTCGAACTTCACTTTGGCGCGCATGTCGTTATCGTTTCCTACCACAGTGCGGATCTTTTGGGTCAGGGTTTCGAGGCTCATTTGGTTTCAGGCTTTGGTTGATATTAGTCTAACTGACCCCCAATTATAAGTAAAATGATTCGCTCAATCGAACATTGTGCACGACTAAGCAAAGTAAGCCCGTCATTACTTTCGACTCGTATTATGGTACCCAGGCCGTTGCTAACAACGTTGAGGTTCTAAACGCCCCGGCCGTTACTCTTTGCAACCCGGTAACATCTATGCCACTCCTTGTCTGACCTGGTTCGCTGGGGCGTTGCCGCTACTTTGACGCAGGATCCCGCTTATTGAGTTGAGTTGAAGTATTTTATTTTGTAGCAAAAAAGGTGAGGATCGATCCTCACCTTTTTTGTTTGCCATTTTGTTGGCTGAAAATAATCAACCGGCTATCAAACGCTTACTTTGATTTAAGCGATTGGGCGGATTTACTCAGTGAATCGGCCAGATTTTTCAAAGAATCCTGCGAATCTTTGTCGGCTGAACCGGCGGCATCCTGGGTGGCCATACCCAGCTTTTCCATGATCTCCGAGATTTTCAGCCCATCCGGGTCATTTGATTGCAATTCGTCGTGCAGCGTTTGCAGGTCGTCGGCAATACCACTAGTAGCCGCTCCCCCTCTCAACATCGTGATCCAATCTTTCAACAGGGTAGCTCCGTCGGCGGGCTTCACCTGGTCGAGTCCCCGGTCGAGTGCGCCGATTGTGGCGTCGGTCAACGTTTCAGCTTTGTTATCTGCCATGATTGATAATGGTTAAGGATTGAATTAAGCAAGTCCTGCCGATCGGCAGGACCGTTTTTACAAAGCCTTGTCTTACAAAAATGTTCAGCACCCGAGCGCGCCTCATCCACATCACAAAATAATTTTTAAGGAAAAAATCCTATCTTTGCACAAAACGTACGGAGCGTCAAACTTTTGAAATACCTCATTCTCTTGTCTCTTACGTTCAATAACCATTCAACTCGTACTGAGTTAATTTATAATAACGCAGAAAAATACAATTCTGTATCAAAATTATATTGCGTTTATTTTGATAAAAAAATACTTCAATCTATTCGACCTCAAACAAAAGGTCGATTATAAAACCGAAATACTTTCCGGTCTAACTGTGGCCCTGGCGCTGGTACCCGAAGCGGTCGCTTTTGCCTTCATCGCCGGGCTGTCGCCGCTTACAGGCCTTTACGCTGCCTTTATGATGGGTCTTATTACGTCCATTTTCGGCGGACGGCCTGGCATGATTTCCGGCGCGACGGGCGCGGTGGCGGTCATCATCGTCGCGCTGGCCAAGTCACACGGTGTGGAGTACGTGTTTGCGACGGTCGTACTGGCGGGTGCGATTCAGGTACTGGCGGGCCTGCTGCGGCTGGGCAAACTCATGCGACTGGTCCCCCATCCCGTCATTTTCGGCTTCGTAAACGGTTTGGCGATTATCATTTTCATGTCGCAACTCGATCAGTTCAAGGATGTTTCGGGAACCTGGCTGACGGGCAACACGCTGTACGTTTTGCTGGGCCTGGTCCTGACGACGATGCTCATCATTTGGGCCATGCCCAAATTTACTAAGGCCATCCCCGCTTCCCTGACGGCTATTTTGGTAGTTTTCGGCGTAGTGACCTACTTCGGCATCGATACGAAGACGGTGGGCGACATGGCTTCGATCAAAGGCGGCTTCCCGCCTTTCCACATTCCGAGCGTACCGTTTACATTCAAAACACTCACGATCGTTTTTCCCTACGCCGCCATCATGGCCGCAGTCGGCCTGATCGAAAGTCTGCTGACGCTGAATATTATCGACGAAATCACCGAAACGCGCGGTCGCGGTAACAAGGAAGCCGTGGCGCAGGGCGCGGCCAACATGCTGTCGGGCGTGTTCTCGGGGATGGGCGGCTGCGCCATGATCGGGCAGAGCCTTATCAATATCTCCTCGGGCGCCCGGGCACGGTTGTCGGGTATTGTGGCATCAGTAATGCTGCTGGTGTTCATCATGTTCGGCTCCGGCCTGATCGAGCGGCTGCCGATGGCAGCCCTCACGGGACTGATGATTATGGTCGCGATCGGCACTTTCGAATGGGCCAGCCTGCGCACATTTACCAAGATGCCCAAGTCCGATGTATTCGTGATGGTACTCGTGACACTCGTTACGGCGGTGCTGCATAATCTGGCGCTGGCCGTGATTGTAGGCGTCATCATTGCCGCTCTGGTGTTTGCCTGGGACAACGCCAAGCGTATCCGCGCCCGCAAGTACATCGATGAAGCCGGGGTGAAGCATTACGAGGTCTACGGGCCACTTTTCTTTGGTTCGGTGTCTGCTTTCAACGACAAATTCGATGTGTTGAATGACCCGAAAGAGGTCGTGATCGACTTCGAAGAGAGCCGCGTGGTGGATATGTCGGCCATCGAAGCCCTCAACAAAATCACCGAGCGCTACGGGAAAGTGGGCAAGAAAGTACATTTGAAACACCTCAGTCCCGACTGCCGCAAACTACTCGCCAACGCTGAAACGTTGATCGACGTGAATGTTCTGGAGGATCCAAATTATAAGGTAGCAGTAGATTTGGGGTAGGGCGGTTCTACTCCCGAACCTCGATCCCATATTTACCTAGTAGACCTAACAATCCGGATTGGGAAAACTTTGCCTTTTTAAGCCGATTCTTCTCGGGATCGATAGCATAGTTGAACGCGTTGCGGAAATCGGATTTTTCTAAAATAGTGCGGTCAAAAATGGCCCCGGCCAAATCGCAATCGGCGAAAAAAGATTCCGTGAAATTTGCTTCCGTAAAGTCTACCTCCTGCAAACTGCAACCTTTGAAGGTCGATTTTTTAAGGGTGATCTTGTAAAAAGATGCCAAATTAAGTTGGCACCCCTCAAACCGCATGTTCAACAAAAAAAGATTACAATTCTCGAAGTGCAGCCCCACCATTTTGCACCCCTGAAACTGTACGTTTTTGAAAGAAGTCCCGGTAATTTTCGTCAAGCTCATATTACAATCTTCAAACACACAATCCACGAAACTTACCCCCGAAAGATCGGAATTGGCGAAATTGCAGCGAAAGAATTTGCAGTCGTCGTATTCGCCTCTAACCAATTTTTCCTCCGTAAAATCAAGGTTTCGATACGTTTCGCTTTCGGCGTAAATCAGGCTCATTCGTTATCATTTTATTCGAGTCGATAGAAAGGGCTCTCATAAGCGCACGGGCACCCCCGTTATATCTCATCACTCATAATTAAACTACCCTTCCAGCGTAATCTTCGACCGCAAACACACACCCCCAATCGGTGGATTAAACTTGGATACTGCCACATGAACCTTGGCGACATCGGGGTACTTGGCGCGGATTTTTTCGATTAGGCGGTAAGCGATGTGTTCCAGTAAGCGGGCGCGCTCCTGCATCACCTCGGCCGCAATGGCGTAAAGTTCCTCGTAGTTGACCGTCCCGCGCAGGCGGTCACTCTGGGCGGCGAGCGCAAAGTCCGTCTCAATCGTGATGTCGAGTGAGTACTTGTTGCCGACCTTTTGCTCCTCGTCGTAGTAGCCGTGGTAGGCAAAAAATTCTAGTCCTTCCAGTGAAACTGTTCCCAATTGTTGTTAAATAAAAAGGTGCAGAAGATCGCTATTCGAAGCTTTCTGCACCGGAATGAAAGAATGATGTTGCTTACTTTTTAATCGATTTGATCGAAAAATGAGCCTTTTTCCTTGTTTTCTGTTTCAGCTTCTACCGCTTCGTCGGACTCCCGAGCATCGCCCGTAGTTGACTGCTGACGTAGCTTCGCCATTTTTTCTACTTCGGCCATCGCTTCCGAAGCGGCATCCTCACCCGTATTATTTTTCCTATTGTGCGGTTCGTCCGAATCCGATTCTTCGTTTTGCGTCTCGCTGTCTATTTCCGCCGAATCTTCGGCGTCGAAGTCGGCAGTTTCCAGCGCTAGCTGAGATTCGGACAGGGCGTCGACGTCGATCGGTGCTTCCTCAAAGTTCGTGTCCGTTCCATCTGGCGGTGGAACTTGTTTCTCGGTAATGAAGGCCGCTACCTCCTCTTTCGCTTTTTCCATGTGATCGGCGAACGAGGAATCACCGCTGAATTTCTTCTCGAAGCGCTCGACCGTCTCATTGGTGTTGTTGACCAGCGATTTGAGCTGTACCACCAAATTGTCGCGGTACTTTTCCATCGCCTTAAAGTCGCGCTCCTGATTTTTCATTTCGTTCAGGATTTCTTCGCGCACGTACTTGGCCTGATTTTCGGCGTCCTGCACGATCATGCTCGCCTTGCGCTTGGTATCGTTCATCGTCTCGTCGGTCTGGCGGCGCGATTCCTGCAAATATTTCTCGGCGGCTTTGTTGGCTTGTTCCGTGATTTGGATGCTGGTATCCTCGGCAGTCTTGAGCGTCCGGAAGAGCGTCATTTCCACGTCGCGGAGCTTGTTAAGTTCTTTTTCAGCAATTTCAAGTTGCATTTTAAGCATCTTGTTTTCCTGCATTACCCGCTCCCACTCCTGCGAGAGTGAGTTAAGAAAAGCGTTGACCTCGTCAACATCATACCCTCTGAAACCTTTTTCGAAAGTGTGCTGCCGTATATCAATGGGGGATATTTTCATGGGGGGGTGCGATTTTATGGAAAAATTCGTAAACGATATGGTAAATACAGACTAAAATAGATAACATCAAAAATTTGGCCAAATATAATCATTCGATCTCCCAGACCGCTACCGTACGGTCATCACTGGCCGAAACAAGCAGGTTTGTTGGCGCCAGCCAAAGCAGCCGATTGACCGAAGTACCGTGCCCGGCGTGACGCGCCCGATCTACTACCTTCAGGAGTTTGAAAGTATCCGCCCGCCAGATTTTGATCGACTTGTCCATGCTGGCCGTCGCCAGCAGCGTGCCATCGTTGCTGAACACCAGGCTATTGATCGCGAACATATGCGCCGGAATGTCGTATGCCAAAGCTAAGTCGGCGGTGACGTCCCAGACTTTCAGGTGTGCATCGCGCCCGGCCGACACCAGATAGCGGCCATTGGACGAATATTGAAGAGTAAATACTGAATTTTTGTGGGCGATAACTCTTTTCTTTAAGCTCAGGGTATCCAAGTCGAAAATACTTACGCTATGATCGCTGCAACCCACGGCCAATTCGCCACGCGCCGCGTCGATCGCCAGGGTACGTACGCTTTTGGCGGCCACTTTCAGGTGTTTTTGTACGGCAAAACTCAGGATGTCGATAACCGCGATCACGCCGTCGCCCAGGGCCAGAAAAGCCTTGTCGCGCCAGATTTTGATGTCGAAAATCGCCGCCGGGCCAATTTTCAGCGAAGCCACCGCCACTTTGCCAACGGAGTCGATGAGTTGAATACCTTCGTAATTCTGCCCCACCCACAGCAGTCCGGTCGCCGGATCGAAGGCCAGCGCGTAAACCGATGACTCGACGCGCGCCACCAAATCGCCCAGGTCGGGCACCTGCACGTCCCAGCGGACAACCTGCCCGTCGCCCCCGGCCGAGTAGAATTTATTAGGGTCGGCAGCGGGCGTTAGGGCGTACACGCAGTCGCGATGGCCCGAAAAAATGTCTACTTTGCGAACTTCCATAGCCAAAAGTACGGGATATGCCCTTTATCCACACTGAAAATATTACCGAAGATTGCCGATTGGTTGTCTGGCAGCTCACCGAAAGCAATGAAGAATTAAGAAAACTCCTGCTGCCCGCGGCTGATTTAACCGAATACGCCACAATTTCGCACCCGCAAAAACAACGTGAATGGCTGGCGGGACGGGTCGTACTCGAGCAATTGCTGGCGTCCGTAGCGCAAGCCTTCGAAGGTACCACGAAAGACGCGCACGGCAAACCTTTCCTGATCGGCAGCGATTGGCATATTTCGCTCACGCACACGGCGGCCTACGTGGCGGCGGTGGGGCATCCTACTCAGCCTCTGGGCATCGATATGGAAAAAGTGGACGACAAGCTGCGGCGAACCGCCCGCAAGTACCTAAACGAAGCGGAATTGGCGAATGCAGGCGAAGATTTGACTACCTTATGTATGTACTGGTGCGGCAAGGAGGCACTGTACAAACTGAACGGTCGCAATCAGGTTAGTTTCAGGGATCATATTAATATAGTGCTTTTCTTGAAAACAGATACCACGTTGCGCGGAACGCTCGATGACGCCGGACAGCGTATTGAGTCGGACTTGCATGTGCGTTGGCTGGGAACGTATTGTTTGGTGGTAGCGGTGTGATTTTGTCATGCGTCAGAGTTAAGTCATGAAAAGCTTACAAATACTTTTCAAATACTTGACGCGGCCTATCCAATGTCATTTCAGTAGTTGAGATAGAAACGATACGGCGACGGGAATCATTTATTGGTATTAGTCCGTTGGTGATTCTTACATAACGCATAAACGTTTAAACAGCCCTTCTCCTTCATTCCTCCTCCAGCACCGCCATCAGAATCTGCTCCAGCTCCTTTATTTTGTCGGGTTCGCCAGCTTTTTCAAAAGACAGGATCAGGTTACGCAGGACTCTTTGGATAATCTCAAGGTTGGAACAGGGTTGATAAAAAGATTCTTTGGGTCCTAGGTTGAGCTGGGCGATGTAGTGGTCGATGTCGGTTTTGGAGAAGATTATGCCCCGGTTGAAGACATTAATGTAGAACTGCGTTTTATCTTGCTTGTAGGTCAGGATGAACAGGTTGGGCAGGTTAACGCCGTATATGGGCAGGTTGAGCTTGCCGGCGATGAGCAGGTAAATCGTGCAGAGCGAAATGGGATTGCCGCGCCGGTTTTCCAGCACGATATTGAGCATGGAGTTGGCCGCCGAATGGAAGCTTTTAGTGTTGGCCCCGAAACCCAAAGTACCGTAAAAGTAGCCGTTGAGCGCCTTGACCTGTTCCACCGGGCTCATACCATCCCGAAATTGCTCCCAAGCCCCGTAGCGAAACTGGTCAATTTCGGTCTGGATTTTTTCAAAACTAAGGTCGGGATATTGATAGGTGGCTACGATGTACATGCCTTCGAGCAGGTCGAGCGCGCCGCCGTTTTTCCAGTCGGTCAGTCGTCCGGCCATTACGTTGAGCTGCAACTCGTGGATGAGTTCTTCGATGCGCCGTTGGGCCGTCGGGCTGAAACTTCCCTCCCACTCCGTTTCCAGAAAAGGGATAACATCGCTGCCCAGGGAACGGATTTTATTCTCGACCAGATTAGTGACCTCGCGGTCATCATCGTCTAGTAAAGATACCAATGCTTTTATCTCTTTTTCTTTCATGGTGCTTCCATTCCGGTTCCCGTTTACGAATTCTTAAAGAAAAACAATTTTTGAATGCCTTTCAAATTTTCTACTTTTGCGCGGTAAAAAATTCACACAACGCCTCATTTCCACCTTCTCAGCTACCCTATTCGTCGTATGAAAATATTAGTAACCGGAGGCACGGGATTTATTGGTTCCCATACAGTCGTGGAACTGCAAGCGGCTTGCTATGAGCCGGTCATTGTGGACAATCTATACAATTCCAATGAAGGGGTACTAACCGGACTGCGCAACATTACTGGCTGCGACATTCCTTTTTACAATCTGGACTGTAACGATGCCACCGCGATGCGGACGCTGTTCGCCGAGCAAAAATTTGACGGGGTCATTCATTTTGCGGCCTTCAAGGCGGTAGGTGAATCAGTGGAACAGCCACTCAAATACTACGAAAATAACCTCGGCTCGCTACTGGTACTGCTGAGCGTCATGCGGGAGTTTGGCGTGACAAATTTCGTATTCTCCTCGTCCTGCACGGTGTATGGCCAACCCGACGCGCCACCCGTGACGGAAGACACGTCACGGCAACCCGCCACGTCGCCCTATGGCAATACCAAAGCCATTGGGGAGGACATTATCCGCGATTTCGTTCACGCCAAGCCGGGGATGAAAGCTTTATCGTTACGGTACTTCAACCCCATCGGCGCGCATCCTTCGGCCGAAATTGGCGAGTTACCCTCGGGCGTGCCGAGCAATTTGGTGCCCTACCTCACGCAGGCGGCGGCGGGTTTGCGCGGCGAATTGGTGGTGTTTGGTGATGATTACGATACCGCCGATGGCACCTGCGTCCGGGATTTCATCCATGTCGTGGATCTGGCCAAGGCGCACGTGCGGGCCATAGAACTTTTGGAGCAGCAGACCGAGGCTAATTATTACGAGGTGTTTAACGTCGGTACCGGCCACGGCAATACGGTACTTGAACTCATCAAGGCATTCGAGGATACCAACGGTATTAAACTTAACTACCGCATCGGCCCCCGTCGCGCGGGCGACGTGGAGAAAATATGGGCGCAAGCCGACAAAGCCAATAACGTGATGGGCTGGAAAGCCGAGAAGACGCTTGCCGATTCCTTGCGCGATGCCTGGCGCTGGCAGTTGAAATTAGTTAAAAGTTGAAAATGTCGTGTTTACAATAACACAATAGCCTGTACATGAAAAATATATTAATTACCGGAGGAGCGGGTTTTATTGGTTCGCATGTGGTGCGGCGGTTTGTCGGACAATATCCCGACTACCATATCTATAACCTCGACGCGCTGACGTACGCCGGGAACCTGGAAAATCTGCTTGACGTACAGGATGCGCCCAACTACACTTTTGTGAAGGGCGACATCAATGACGCGGTTTTTCTGGATGCGCTTTTTGCCGAACACGATTTCTATGGTGTCGTTCACCTGGCTGCCGAGTCGCACGTAGATCGCTCGATCACCGATCCGCTGGCGTTTGTCATGACCAACGTGCTGGGCACGGTGAATTTGTTGAACGCTGCCCGCAAGGCGTGGAAGGATGACCTGGAAAACCATCTGTTCTACCACGTCTCGACCGACGAGGTGTACGGTGAATTGCACAACCCCAAGGACTTTTTCCTCGAAACCACCAGGTACGACCCGCGCTCGCCTTACTCGGCCTCGAAAGCGTCATCTGATCATTTTGTGCGGGCTTATCATAGTACCTACGGAATGCCCGTCGTAATTTCGAACTGTTCCAATAACTACGGCCCCAACCATTTCCCGGAAAAGCTGATTCCGCTGATGATCAATAATATCATGCAGACCAAGCCGCTCCCCGTGTATGGCAAGGGCGAAAACGTGCGCGACTGGCTCTACGTAGAAGACCACGCCCGCGCCATCGACACGATTTTTCATAAAGGCAAGCAGGGCGAAACCTACAACATCGGCGGCCACAACGAATGGAAGAACCTTGATCTGGTATTCCTGCTGTGCAAAATTATGGACGAGAAACTCGACCGCGCGCCCGGTACATCCGAAAAGCTCATTACCTACGTCACCGACCGCGCCGGACACGACCTCCGTTACGCCATCGACGCCACCAAGCTCAAAACCGAACTCGGCTGGGAACCCTCGCTGCAATTTGAAGAAGGCCTCAGCAAAACCGTCGACTGGTACCTGGATAATAAAGAATGGCTCAACAATGTGACGTCAGGCAATTACCAGAAGTATTACGAAGAAATGTACTCTTAATTAATGGAGAGTTGAAAAGTGAAAATGTAGAGGCTATTTTTTGAAAATTCGATCTTAGCTGGTATTGTCACACAATTAAATTTTCCACTTTCAATTTTCAATTGAAACAGTGAAAGGAATCATACTCGCCGGGGGATCCGGCACGCGATTACATCCGCTGACGCTGGCCGTTAGCAAGCAGCTCATGCCGGTTTATGACAAGCCGATGATTTATTATCCGCTGTCGGTACTAATGCTGGCCGGGATTCGGGAAATTCTGATTATCTCGACACCCCACGACCTGCCGCATTTCGAGAAGCTACTTGGCGACGGCGCGCGGCTCGGTTGCCGGTTCGAGTACGCTGTGCAGCCCAGTCCCGACGGGCTGGCGCAAGCTTTCGTGCTCGGGGCCGACTTCATCGGAGACGACAAGGTGGCGCTCATTCTGGGCGACAACATATTCTACGGCTCGGGCCTTACGAAGCTGCTGCAAGCCAACAACGACCCGGAGGGTGGCGTCATCTACGCTTACCAGGTGCATGATCCCGAGCGCTACGGCGTGGTTGAATTCGACGCCGACCGTAAGGCGATTTCCATCGAGGAAAAACCCGAAAATCCGAAGTCGAACTTCGCCGTGCCAGGGCTGTATTTTTACGATAACGCCGTCGTCGACATCGCCAGGAACATCGCACCATCGCCACGCGGCGAATTAGAAATCACCGACGTCAACCGCAAGTACCTTGAAATGGGCAAGTTGAAAGTAGGCGTTCTGGACCGGGGCACGGCCTGGCTCGACACGGGCACCTTCCAGTCGCTGATGCAGGCGGGACAATTCGTGCAGGTGATCGAGGAACGGCAGGGACTCAAAATCGGCTGTATCGAGGAAGTAGCCTACCGCATGGGTTTCATCGACGCGGCGCAACTTGGCGAAATCGCCGAGCCGCTGGTCAAGAGCGGCTACGGCAAGTACCTACAGCAGCTGATCGCCTAGCTATAAGTACCGCATTAAGAAAAGCCCGTCCGCGCCTCCCAAAGAAACAGGTGCGGATGGGCCTTTTTTACAAGAATTCGGGAAAGACGACGTTCTTGGGTATATTTGAACTGAATCCCAACGCCTTTCCAATTGCCGCCGCTGCCGCATGGAGTTTTTACCCAAAGAAATAGAAGCCTATGCCGAAGCGCACACCGAAGCGGAAAGCGACCTGCTGCGCTACGTCGACCGCCAAACCCACGCCAACATTATGCGGCCCCGGATGCTGTCGGGCCACGTGCAGGGGCGGCTCCTGGCGCTATTCTCCCGCCTGATGCGGCCCCGGCGTATTCTTGAAATTGGTACCTACACGGGCTACTCAGCGCTCTGCCTCTGTGAAGGTCTGCCCGCCAACGGGCGCCTCATCACGATTGATATCAACGAAGAACTGGAACAGTTTACCCGTGCGGTTTTTGAAAAATCGGAATACGCGGCTCAAATCGATTTCCGCATCGGGGCCGCCGCTGACCTCATTTCTGAGCTCACTGATACGTTCGATCTGGTTTTCATCGACGCCGATAAGGCCAATTACCGTACGTATTACGACATGATCGTACCAAAAATGCGATCCGGTGGTCTGATTTTAGCCGATAATGTTCTTTGGAGCGGTAAGGTGGTAGAATCATTCAAAGGCAAGTCAGACAAGGAAACCGTAGCTTTACTCGATTTCAACCAATACGTCCGCGACGATGCGCGCGTGAGCAGCCTGTTGCTTCCCGTACGGGACGGCATCATGATGGCTCACGTGCTTTAATTTTTCAACACGCCATTTTGTACATATTCCCCTAACTCCATGTTTAAAAATACAGCATTCTTACCAACCAGAACCTTGATATTCGGGCTGGTTTTCGCCTTATTTGCCAGTACCTCGCTTTGGGCGCAAGATGTGCCCGACATCCCCGGCAGCGTCGAGTTCGCGGGTATCAACGTGCGCTTCGACGATAGTGCGCGCAAAATAATTGAAAGCGATGTGCGGAGCCTGATGAGCAACAAGCGCTTCTGGGAACTCAAGATGGACCGCGCCGTGCTGTACTTCCCCATCCTGGAAAGCGTGCTAATCGAGGAAGAAGTACCGCTCGACTTTAAGTACCTGGCCGCGCAGGAAAGTTCGCTTACGCCCGACGCGGTTTCTACTTCCGACGCCGTGGGTTTCTGGCAATTCAAGCAGGAAACCGCTCAGGAACTGGGGCTGCAGATCGACGACACGATGGACGAACGCAAAAGCATTACGGCCTCTACCCGCGCGGCGGCCCGCTATCTCAAGCGGAGCAATGAGCAGTTTCACAACTGGGTTTCTTCGCTCTACTCTTACTACCTCGGCATGGGCGGCATCAGCAAGCTAGTACCCCAAAGCTGGGCTTACGCCAAGGAAGTTACGCTAGACGCCCGTACCGACCGCTACGTACTGCGCTTTTTCGCTCACAAAATTGCGATGGAAGCCGGGCTGGAACGCTACCGCACCACCAATACCGTCGTGTTGCTGGAATACCCCAACGGCCGTGGGCGTACCTTCGAGATGATCGGTCGCGACATGGGGATTGACCCGCTCGAAATCCGCCGCTATAACCTGTGGACCCAGTCCGGCCAGATCCCCGCCGACCGGGAATATATGGTGGTACTACCCGTGTCGGCCGACCAGATCAACGTGGTGCGCGAAAAGCTCTCGCTTACCAGGCAGGAGCCCGTCATCACTACCGTGAGCGGAGACATTGGCTTTCCGGTCCTGCGCCAGGCCAGCGTCCAGTTGCGAGGCCGCAACGATCCTGTATTTTATGACGTCAATGGTTTGCCCGGCATCGAGGCGCGGGCAGGCGATCAGGCTTCTACCCTGGCCAAAATCGCCAAAATTTCCACTTCCCGCTTCCTGAAATACAACGATATGGACAGCCGCGATCCGCTTGAGGCCGGCGAGGTATATTATTTAGCCAAGAAAAATAAGAAAGGTATCGTGCCGTTTCACAACGTCCGTGAGGGTGAAACGATCCACAAAATCTCGCAGGTCTACGGCATCAGAGCCAAGGACCTGATGAAGTACAACCGCATCATGAACCGGAATCTACGCCTGCAGACGGGCCGTGTGATGTGGCTGATGAAAAAGCGCCCGGCAAACAAGCCGGTCGAGATCGTCAACCCGTCGACGCCCATTCCCGGCAGCTACGCCAAGCCAGAACTGGTCGGCGGAACGGAGGAGATTCCAAAGAATGCCTCTGAGCGTCGCCGCTATAAGCCTAAGCTGGCTGATTCGACGCCCGAAACCACCTCAAATTCAAACCCAACTTCTACGCCTCCGGCCTCTGAAACCATGCAGCCCGATGCCAAAACGCCCACCTCGAGCAGCACCGGAGTAGGCACCGGTAACGATCGCATCGTCATCATTTCGGCGGACGACAAATTCGCACCGGGTGACTTTGATTCCGAACCCGCGCCAAAGCCCCGCACGTCAACGCCGACCTCGACGTTTGAGAATACGCCCAGCCGGACCAGCACCGCGCCTACCGCCACTACGACGCCAGCGCCGCCAGCGCGTACGCCTTCCACCCCGGCCAAAGAAGGCGTCAAGTACCATACCGTGGAGGCTGGGCAGACGTACTATCGCATCTCGAAAATGTACGGGATCACGATCAACGACGTAATGGCCTGGAATGGCCTATTGGGTAATAGCATTCTGGAAGTAGGCCAGCAATTAGCCGTAAGCGATCCGAACAAAGCCGTTCGCCCCGCCGCTCAGCGCCCCGCGACCACCAACGGCTATACGCTGCACACCGTGGCGGCTGGTGAGACGCTGTTCAGAATTTCAAAGGATTACGACGTCTCGATTCAGGCTATCCAAACCCTGAACAACATGACCGATACCAACGTTAAGCTGGGATCGACTTTGAAGATACCGAAGAAGTAAATTCTGTATAGGTGTTTAGATGGTTATGCACTCGGATAGGTCATCAAGGCTTCTGAATGAAAGCTAAACAACAGCTCGGGCTGCCCCGTAAACCCCTAAACAAATAAACAACACCCATGATTTTAATTGACAATACCTGCATCAGCGACGATGTCGCCGATCAGTTTTTTGTTTGCAATCTCGACCGCTGCAAGGGGGCTTGTTGCGTGGAGGGCGATTCGGGGGCACCGCTGGAAGACAGCGAGCTGCCCATCATGAAGCGTATTTACCGTCACGTGGAGCCTTATCTTTCTGAGAAAGGCAAAGCCGTGATCGCGGCCGAAGGCGTCTACACCAAGGACTGGGAAGGCGACATCGTGACGCCCGTTATTGAGGGCAAGGAATGCGCCTATGCCTTTTACGACGCGCGAAATATCCTGAAATGCGGCATCGAGGCAGCGTACAACGACGGAAAGATCGACTTCAAGAAACCCATTTCCTGCCACCTTTATCCTATCCGAATCACAAAGTACGAGCAGTACCACGCGCTCAATTACGACCGTTGGGAGATTTGCAGTCCGGCGTGTGAACTGGGTGCGCAACTTGGGGTACCGCTTTACAAGTTTTTGAAGGAGCCGCTCATTCGCGCCTACGGCGAAGCATGGTACGCCGAATTGGTGCGTGAGGTGGAAGAAAAATTAGCCTCGGCCAATGGCGCAAAGTGACTTTTTCGAAAATGTGTACGAAGTGGTGCGGCTTATCCCGCCGGGACGGGTAACGTCCTTCGGAGCGATCGCTGCCTATTTGGGCTCCAAACGTGGGGCGCGCATGGTGGGTTGGGCCATGAACAACTGCCACACCCAGCCCGATGTGCCGGCCCACCGGGTGGTCAACCGAAATGGAGTATTGTCAGGAAAGCTGTTTTTTGGTAGCCCTACCGCGATGCAGGAAATGCTGGAGGCGGAAGGGGTAAAGGTACAGGACGACCAGGTTGTTGGTTTCGATACCTGTTTCTGGCATCCGCTTACTGAACTTTTGTAAATTGAAGACTATAAAACGATCAAGCAAATTTGCGATCGCGGCCGGATACCGCTTTCCGCATTTTCTTATCCTCCCGATACTCCACAAAATAAGCACACCACACGCCGCCCGTAATCGAAGCCATAAACAATAACAACACACCCATACTACTGCTCTGTTTTGAAATTTCTGGTTCTCTAAGAAAATTAGAAACCACACAAAAATCAAACCAGAGGCGGAGGTACGTTTACAACCGCAAATTTTGGGGAATGGATTTCACATATACCTTAGGCTTTTCGCAGTGTTGCCGCTGATTTCCCTATCGAAAGCAGCCACAAGCCCACAAACACGATCAGGCCGTTGATGATAAGTTTCTCAAATCCCAGCTTGTAGCCGTCAAACCAGGCGGCAGAGTTTTCGTTGAGTAGGTAGGTCAACAAAGGTCCCATCACGCACACCAGCGGGACCAGCCGGTCGCGCAAGCTGCGGCTCGTCAGAAGTCCGAAACTGAAAAGGCCCAATAACGGCCCGTAGGTGTAGCCCGCCAAATCAAAGACAGCCGTAATAACTTCCTTGTTGTTGAGCTGATTAAATATCAGAATCACGATGTAAAACAGCACCGAGAACCCAATGTGTACCCAAAATTTGATACGGGAGCGCTCAGTTTCGGGCTTGCCCTCGACATTCATAAAGTCGATGCAGAAAGCCGTCGTGAGCGCCGTGAGTGCCGAGTCGGAGCTGGCGTAGGTTGCGGCCGTGATGCCCAGCAGGAAAGTGATGCCCACCACCAGGCCCAGATTGTCGAGCGCCAGCATGGGATAAAAATCATCGGTTTTTGCAAGAAAAGGAATGCCCTTCTCTGTCGCGTAAAGGTACAACAACGCGCCCAGTGATAAGAAGAGCAGATTGACGATCACGAGCACGATCGTAAACCAAAACATGTTCTTCTGCGCCTCGCCGATGTTTTTGCAGGTAAGGTTTTTTTGCATGAGGTCCTGGTCCATGCCCGTCATGACGATGGCGATAAAGGCACCGCCCAGAAATTGCTTAAAGAAGTTCTTGGGATCGTTGGCATTCCAAAAGAAAATCTTGGAATAGTCGCTATCGCGGACCGTGGCAACCATGTCGCCGAAACCAGTCAGATTTAGCTCACGCGATACCAGCACGATGGTAAGCACCACGGCCGTCACCAGGAAGGTGGTTTGCAGCGTATCGGTGATAATGATCGTTTTGATGCCGCCTTTAAAAGTATAAATCCAGATAAGCAGAATCGTGATGGCTACGGCGACTTCAAACGGCACGCCAAGCGGCCCGAAGAGCGCGATTTGCAGCACGCCCGCCGCCACGTAAAGCCGAACCGCCGAACCGAGCGTGCGCGAGATCAAGAAGAAGGCCGAGCCGGATTTGTAGGACCAGAAGCCGAAGCGGTCGTTGAAATAGGAATAGATGGAAATGAGGTTGAGCCGGTAGTAAAGCGGCATCAGTACCGTACCGATGACCAGATACCCTATTATGTAGCCCAGCACGACTTGAAAATATGAAAATTGGATGTTGAGCACCGCCCCCGGTACCGATATGAATGTTACGCCGGAAAGCGAAGTGCCGATCATGCCGAAGGCCACCAGATACCAGGGCGACTGCCGGTTGGCGTTAAAAAAAGTAGCGGTGTCGGCCCCCCTGGAGGTGTATACCGAAACGGTGATCAACATGGCAAAATAGGCGACCAGAATGGCGAGGGCAATGTAGGGGTTCATTAAATTATGCGTGAGGAATCATGAATGAGGAATGAGGAGCGGGTCATGCTAACAATTGGGCGGAATGTTAGTTTCGAAGGGAGTTATAAAATCGAAGAGTCCTATTTTTTGATTAATTTTGCAAGCAACGTAAATTTGACAAGAATGCAAACCGATATAGATTACGAGGTTGATGTTTTGGAGCAAACCGTAGAGACGGAAGTGCGCAAACTGATTGTCTTCAACGACGAAGTAAATACTTTTGACTGGGTCATTGACACGCTCATTAAAGTGTGCGAGCATAGCCCGGAACAAGCTGAGCAATGTACGCTCATTATTCATTTCAAGGGTAAATGTTCCGTGAAGGAAGGCGAATTCGACTCGCTCGTGGCGATGCGCAACGAGATTTGTCGCCGGGGTATTTCAGCGGAAATCCTTTAAATCCCACCCTGCCACCACTTTATGAATTATCCTTCGCAACTTATTGAAAATGCCGTCAACGAGATTTCCAAGTTGCCCGGCATTGGCAAAAAGACCGCCCTGCGCCTGACGCTGCATTTGCTCAAAAGAGAGGAATTGCAGACCAACGCGCTGGCCGACGCACTGATCGCGATGCGCACCAAAACGCAGTTCTGCGTCCGCTGCCACAATATTTCGGACGACGAGTTTTGTAACATTTGTAAAAGCCCCAAGCGCGATGCCACCCTTTTGTGCGTGGTGGTAGACACCCGCGACGTGCTGGCAATCGAAAACACCAGCCAGTTTAACGGGACGTACCACGTTCTGGGGGGCATTATATCGCCTCTGGAAGGCATTGGCCCCGCCGATCTCAACATCGACTCGCTGATGGGTCGCATCGGCGACGAGGGTATCCGGGAAGTGATCCTGGCGCTGAGCCCTACGATGGAAGGTGATACGACGGCCTTTTATTTACAGAAAAAGCTGAAAACGCTAGGCGTAAAGATCAGCAGCATCGCCCGGGGCGTTCCCATCGGAGGTGACCTGGAGTACGCCGATGAGGTGACGCTGGGACGAAGCATTGTGAGCCGGGTGGCATACGATTGAGAAACCCCGGTCAATAAATTTTTTATTAAGTATCAACCAAAAACCCAAAACGATGAAAATTAAAGTATTAAGTATTATGGCGTTCGTTTCTGTTGTGGCTATGAGCTGCCAGGAAACCAAGCAAGGCGATGGCGAGACCGGCACCGCTATGATGGACAGTTCTGCCATCACCATGGAAAAACTGGAAGGTTCGGCTGAGTTTCCCGGTGCCTCCCTGGCGTTGACAAAGCCAACCGAAACCAAAATGAGCGCAGCCGGCGAAGTCGATTTTGCTTTTAAGGTAGGCGATTACACCTTGGGTACTCAGACCGACAGCCCCGTCAAGGCCATGCTGGCAAACTCCGACAAAGGACAACACATCCATTTTATTCTGGACAATGATCCTTACTCCGCTCATTACGAGCCTGATTTTAAAAAGGAAATTCCGGCGGGAACGCACTATATGGTAGCCTTTTTGAGCCGCTCTTACCATGAATCGGTGAAGAATAGTAATTCATTCGTAGCCAAAAAGCTGGTTGTGGGTGACGCTGGTATGGACAATATGAATGTCGACCTGGATAAGCCCACCATGATTTATAGCCGCCCCAAGGGTGAGTACAGTGGAGCCGATACCGAGAATCTTTTGCTCGATTTTTTCCTGCTCAACACCACCCTGTCGGAAAATGGCAACAAAGTGCGGGCCACCATCAACGGTAAGGAATTCATGATTACCGAATGGGCACCCCAGGTTATCAAGGGCCTTCCCAAGGGAGAAGTTACCGTCAAACTCGAATTGTTGGATTCCAACGGAACCCTGATTCCAGGCGGATTTAATGAAGTTACCCGAACGGTCACTTTGAAAGAGTAGTCGAAGCATACGTACTTAAAATAAAGAATTCCGTGTAAGTATTGCACGGAATTCTTTTTGGTTATTACCAAGAATTCTTTTTTATAAACCCCCAAACCTACCTAATTATAAATCGCATTGAATTTCTGCGGTCGCTGGCCGGCACCACCCTTGCCGTAGGTGCACTCGCATCGCATGCCGCTTGCCAGACTTCTTCGAAGGAAAGCGCCGAAATGATGGCACCGTTTTCTCAAAAACCCCTTCCCTACGACTATGGCGCGCTGGAACCCTCTATCGACGCCGAGACGATGAATATTCATTATAACAAACACGCCAAGGGCTACGTCGACAAGCTCAACGCGGCAGTAACGGGCAACGAATACGAAAAAATGAGCCTGAACGATATCCTTAAAAATATAAGTAAGGCACCCGAGGCCATTCGTAACAACGGCGGCGGGCATTGGAACCATAGTTTTTTCTGGGAAGCGATGGCGCCTGGTAAAGGCGGTACGCCTACCGGGGCCATTGCCGACGCCATCAACGGGCAGTTCGGCTCATTCGACAGTAGGGCTTTCGGAAAGGAAGCGGCAGGACGCTTCGGTTCGGGCTGGGCGTGGCTGGTAATGCAGGACGGCGGTAAGCTCGCCCTGGGCTCAACGCCCAATCAGGACAACCCACTGATGGACGTCTCGGAGTTCAAGGGTACACCCATTCTGGGTCTCGATGTGTGGGAACACGCCTCCCACCTCAAATACCAGAATAAGCGCGGCGATTACGTCGGCAATTTCTGGAATATCGTGAACTGGGAACGCGCAGCGGAGTTGATGAAGAAGGGGTGATTTTGGATATTGGACCTTAGATAATGGACAAGATCCAAAATTCAGCGTCTAATATCCAGTATCTACAATTCAATTGCAGTAATCAATAATCGCCTTTTAATCAATCGTATAGCCTAGTTCGCCGACTTTACTCAGGTCGAGCCAGCCGCCATTTACATCACCCAGGCTATGCTTGACAATGCCGCGCACGTAGAAGGCTTCGGGATAGGTAGCATTCAGCTTGATGGCACTGCCACAATCAAGAACAGCACCCATTTGGTCCCCTATGCTTGAACGGACCAGGCCGCGAGAAAAGTAGGCCTCAGCGTAAGTAGGGTTAAGGTCGATGGCGCTGTTGAGGTCGGCAATGGCTTCTTTGGTATCACCACTCTTGCTCTTGGCGATACCCCGCACAAAAAACGCCTCCGCCCGCTCGGGCGAAAGGTCCTCGATGGTGAATTGCGCCTGCACCACGTTGCGCAATCTGTCCTGCGCACCGCGGTTGATGGGGCCGCTGTATACCGCTTTATCGGCATCGGTGGTGTAGGAATTATTGAGCTCGATGGCCAGGTCCCGGTTGAAGTAACTTGGGGCGTGGTCGGGATTCATGGCGATGCCCCCGCTGTAAGCTTGCAAAGCGTCGGCAAAGTCACCGCTTCGGGCCTTACTATTGCCATCTTCAAAAAATTCGGCTGCCGATCGCTGCGCAATACTCTCGCCCGATCCAAACACACACAGGCCGACCATAATCCAACGAGCGCAAAAGTTCTTCATTTTTTTAATATTGAACAAGTTATAGGAGGGGAATGAAAGGTCAAATGTATCTAAATTACTCTGGAGGCACAAAACAGACCGCTGTTTTTTCCTTTCAAGGCCGACAATCAAGCCATTAGATTGTAATTTTCCGTAAAATCAGAAGGCAGATATCGAAGTTATAAGTATATTAAACGAGATGGAGTTTGCGTTCACAAATCTGATGCGTTAGGTTTGCAGAAACGTAACGGGACAAGAACCCCGCCATTTTTTTAATAGTATCATGAAACAATCCAACAAGTACATTCTTATCTCAATAGCGCTCCTGATTGGCATAGCGGCCACCTATCTGGCGCTTCGTGAGCAACCCGCCGGCGGCAGGTCCGACGAAAGCGTTGTGGCAGAAAGCGTCGTGGATAAAATGTCCGACCCTGCTTCGCCTTACCTCACGCTCAGCGACATGAAGGGCAACGCGGTGGCCATGGATAGTGACAAGTTAATTTTTATCAACGTTTGGGCCACCTGGTGCGGTCCCTGCAATGCCGAGATGCCCAGCATCGAGACGCTCTACGAGCGTTATAAAGATAATCCCAAAATGGCCTTTTACGTCGTATCGGACGAAGAACCGACGACGGTGCTCAACTTTCTGGAAAAGAAAAAGTATCAACTGCCCTTTTACCTGTACAGTGGTGCCTATCCCGAGGCGCTGAATGGCAACGCCATCCCACGCACTTACATCGTCAAAAACGGGCAAGTACTGTCCGAGCAAATTGGAGCCATTAACTGGAACGACCCCCAGATTTTTAAATTCCTCGACGAGCAGCTTGCGATGTAAAGCAGTTTTTTTAGTATTGCCAAAAATGCAGCGGGGCCGATCCAATGGATCGGCCCCGCTTTTCAGTTTCGTTAAACCCCCAGATATTTCACTTCGGTCTGAAACCGTTTCCTGCGTCCCAGGACAGCGGCCGTACTTAGAGCCAGCGCAGCCATCGGGAACCACCATACCACTTTGTTCATCGCCTTATATTTTTTGTTTGTTATAATAATATAACTAAATACAATAATCGTGCTAAATAATATAGCGATGTGCGAAAACTCGCCCTTACTTTAACACTGGTTTAAAATTTTAAGTTTCTAAATAATCTTGGAATATTGCCATAATCTACCGAGTAGCTTCAAGAATCACCTTGTCAGGATTACAACTTTGATTTTAATTTATAAGACAAGAATTCACGAACGCCAAAGACTATCCTTCTGGTCGGACAGATGATCAAAGTCATGTTTTAGTGTTGAGCCCAGTCACTTTTTTCTTTGGGGCAGGCGCTGAACTTTGGGTCGATACCCGACGCCGTATTTTCTCTTTCCTTTTTATGGGTAAAAACGAACCCCTCCGAGCCTCCGCCGCCCTTAGTGAAATCAGTAACTGCTACCACTGTGGCGAAGACTGCCGTGATGACCACCATTACCACGACGGTCACGATTTCTGCTGCGCGGGTTGCCAGACGGTTTATGATTTACTGAAAGAAAATGACCTTTGTCAGTACTACCGCTTCACGGATGGTAAAGGGGTTTCGCCCGAAGAGAATATTTATCAGGGCAAGTTCGACCACCTGAATTTTCCCAAACTTCGCTCTCAACTGCTCGAATTTACCGATGGTCGGCACGAGCGCGTCAATTGGCTGGTGCCGAGTATGCACTGCTCTTCCTGCATTTGGCTGCTGGAACAGCTTCACCGCCTGCATCCCGGGGTGGGTAGTTCGGTAGTCAACTTCCCGGAAAAAACCGTTCGCATCAGCCTTGATCCCAACCAGATCAAGCTCAGCAAACTGGCCGAGCTTATGGCGCGGCTGGGGTACGAACCTTCTCTGAGCCTGAACGATACCGATAATCAGGATGGAAAGACCGGGCTTGCCAAAAAAGTGGGGCGCACCAAACTCTACAAAATTGGCGTGGCGGGTTTTGCCTTCGGCAATATCATGATGCTGAGCCTACCCGAATATTTCAATTTGGGTCAGGATAATGGAGACCAACAACTGCGTCTGCTTTTCGGCGGACTGAACCTCGCGCTGGCATTGCCGGTGTTCTTTTACAGCGCATCCGGATTTTTTGTCTCGGCCTGGAAGGCCCTGCGCGGGCGCTACCTCAACATCGACGCGCCCATCGCGCTGGCATTACTCTGCGTTTTTCTAACCAGCATTTACCAGATTACCACGCAAAGTGGGCCGGGCTACTTCGATTCACTGGCCGGTGCCGTCTTCTTTATGCTTTTAGGGCGGTATTTTCAGGATAAAACCTACGCCAATATTGCTTTCGACCGCGATTATAAATCCTATTTTCCCATTGCCGTGTCGGTGATGCAGGAGGGCACCGAGTCGCGGCGCTCGGTGCAGGATTTGCAGCCCGGCGACCGCATTCTCATTCGCAACCGCGAGCTAATTCCGGCCGACGCCACGCTGTTGAGTCCGATGGCTCTGATCGATTACAGCTTTGTATCGGGCGAGGCCGACGCGCTGGAACGCCGCCGCGGCGACCTCCTCTATGCCGGCGGCCGACAGTGCGGCCCGGCGGTCGAGCTGGAAATCGTGCGGCGGGTATCGCAAAGCTACCTGACGCAACTCTGGAATAACGACGCCTTTACCCAAAAAAAGGAAGACCAGAATAAAACGCTGGCCGCCGGGATCAACCGCTACTTTTCGGCGGTGGTGCTGACGCTGGCGGTGGTCACTTTCGTGGCCTGGGCTGTGCAGGGGCGCTGGGAAACGGCTTTCATGGCTTTCACGACGATTCTGTTGGTGGCTTGTCCGTGCGCCCTGCTGCTGTCGTCCACGTTTACGAATGGCAACCTGCTCAGTCTGTTCGGCAAGCACGGCTTTTATTTCAAAAATGCGGACGCTATCGAGCGGCTTTCCAAAATCGACACGGTGGTTTTTGACAAAACGGGTACCGTCACGCTACCTCACCAGGCAGAGGTGCAGTTTGTGGGCGATGGTTTGACAGCCGAAGAAAAAGTGATTATTAAAACCCTGGCTGCCCAGTCGTCGCATCCGCTTAGCCGTCTGATTGTGAAATCGCTGGGGGATGTTTCGGTGAGCAAGAAAGGGTTTACTGATTTTATAGAGCAGGAAGGCGCGGGACTTGGTGCGTCGTGGGGACGAAAAGCAGTACGATTGGGTTCGCAAGAATGGATGTGGTACGGTCGGTCCGACGGTTTGACCACTAAATCTACTGAACAACTTTATACGCAGACAGGCAAGCCGGATGCGCCGGAGCGGCCGCGCGGCCGGTACGCCGGAGCGGTACCGTCCGTACCACAAGTGTACCTCTCCATCGACGGAGCACTCCGCGGTCATTTCGATATTCGCCCCAAGTACCGGCCCGGCCTGAACAAAGCGGTTACGGCTCTACAAACAGAAAACTACCACACCTTTCTGCTCTCCGGCGACCAGCCTACCGACCAGGAATTTCTGGGCGATTTATTCAAAGATGATTCTCATCTGTTTTTCAGACAAAAACCCGAACAAAAACTCGACTTCATCGCCACTTTGCAACGTGAAGAAAATCGTCAAGTACTGATGGTTGGCGATGGTTTGAACGACGCCGGGGCCTTACAGCAAAGCGATGTGGGCCTGGCCGTGTCGGACGACATCAACAACTTCTCACCTGCCTGCGACGCCATCGTGCAGGGCGAAAAACTCCCGCTCCTCCCCCATTACATCAGGCTGGCGCGGGCCGGGCAGCGCATCATCAAAACCAGTTTCGGAATTTCGCTGGTCTATAACCTGGCGGGCATCTCCTTCGCCGTTACTGGACAGCTTTCGCCCGTAGTAGCCGCGATCCTCATGCCGCTGAGTTCGATTACGATTGTGTTGTTCACGACAGCGGCCACAAACCTGGTGGCGCGGCGGTGGCTGCGAAAATCATTATCCTAAAATTTGGGTACGCCTAACAACCTGACGAAAGTCAGTTTCTCACCTAATCTCCCTCATCGTCAGCCCCAGCCTCGGCCCGTAGTTTTGATTCTGGAAAAGGAGCATGATGAACGTATGATCCATATCATAAAAAGTACCTGACTATGAGCGCCTTGTTTGTACTTATTGGGTTGAGCTTACTAGCCGCCCTGGGCTTTTTGGGTGCCTTCATCTGGTCGGTACGCAAGGGCCAGTTTGACGACGACTACACTCCCTCCATCCGCATTCTCTTCGACGACACCATACAAAAGCCGCCCTCTGAGGAGACACCTGAACCTAGCCTTAAAAGGCCCGGCAACTAATTGTTACAGCACGACGCTTGGCGCCTTTACCGCTCCCTGTTCACTCATTACCCAATTCACCAATTCACAATTATTTTATGTCTACAACCGTTACTGACGCCACCCCATCCATCCAAATGGAGGAGTTCGAGTACGACAATAAGATCGTGCGCAACTTCGCCATCGCCTGCGTGGTTTACGGGCTGATCGGCGTCCTGGTCGGGGTCCTGATCGCCTTTCAGTTGGCGTATCCAGTCCTTAATTTCGATCTATCCTACACGACTTTCGGTCGTCTGCGCCCGTTGCACACCAACGCGGTGGTTTTTGCTTTTGTAGGTAACGGCTTTTTTATGGGCATGTACTATTCAGCCCCGCGTATCCTGAAAGCGTCGATGTGGAGCAAAAAGCTGAGTTATTTCAACTTCTGGGGCTGGCAAGCCATTATCCTGGCGGCCGCCATCACGCTACCCCTCGGCCTGACGACCTCCAAGGAATACGCCGAGTTGGAATGGCCCATCGACATTGCCATTGCGATCGTATGGGTAGCGGCCATGATTAACCTGCTGATGACAATGGTGCACCGTCGTTCGGAGCATATCTACGCGGCAATTTGGTTCTACATTGCCTCGTTTATTACGGTGGCGATGCTGCACGTGGTCAATAGCCTGGCGCTGCCCATTTCTTTATTTAAAAGCTACTCGATTTACGCGGGAGTACAGGACGCGCTGGTGCAGTGGTGGTACGGCCACAACGCGGTAGCCTTTTTTCTGACAACGCCCTACCTGGGCCTGATGTACTACTTCCTGCCCAAGGCCGCCAACCGCCCAATTTATTCCTACCGCTTGTCTATCGTCCACTTCTGGGCGCTGATTTTCCTGTACATCTGGGCCGGCCCGCACCACTTGCTTTACAACTCCCTGCCCGACTGGGCGCAGACGCTGGGCGTGGTGTTCTCCATTATGTTGATCGCGCCTTCCTGGGGCGGGATGATCAACGGTCTGTTTACGCTGCGCGGCGCCTGGGATAAAGTTCGGGAAGACGTGGTGCTAAAATTCATGGTCGTGGCCCTGACGGCCTACGGTATGGCAACGTTCGAGGGACCCATGCTGTCGCTCAAAAGCGTTAACGCCATCAGCCACTTCACCGACTGGACCATTGCCCACGTTCACGTGGGGGCCCTTGGCTGGAACGGCTTCCTGACCTTCGGTATCCTGTACTGGCTGATCCCGCGCATTTACAACACCGACCTGCACTCCCAGAAACTGGCCAACTTCCACTTCTGGATTGGTACGCTCGGTATCATCTTCTACGCCGTGCCGATGTATTAGGCGGGCTGGACGCAAAGCTCGATGTGGATGCAGTTTACGGAAGAAGGATTGCTTAAATATCCCAACTTCCTCGAAACCGTTATCCAACTCGTACCGCTGTACATTCTGCGCGGCATCGGCGGCGTATTATACCTGGTCGGCTTCATCGTAATGGCGTACAACCTCTACATGACGGGCAAGAAAGGTACGCTCATCGAAACTGAAACGGCGCGTGCCCCGTCGATTGCTTCTATCTGGAAACCCAGTAAGGACGAGTACTGGCACAGCCGTACCATCGAACGTAAGCCCGTTCTGCTGAGCATCCTGGCCCTGATTGCCGTAGCCATCGGGGGTATCATCGAACTCGTGCCGACCTTCATGATCGAGTCCAACGTGCCGACTATCGCCAGCGTAAAACCTTACACACCGCTGGAATTGCAAGGGCGCGACATCTACGTGCGAGAGGGTTGCTACCTCTGTCATTCACAAATGGTGCGGCCGTTCCGGGCCGAGATCGAACGTTACGGCGAGTACTCCAAAGCCGGGGAGTTCGTATACGACTATCCCTTCCAGTGGGGTAGCAAACGCACCGGACCGGACCTGCACCGCGTGGGCCAAAAGTACCCCGATTCCTGGCACTACAATCACATGGAAGATCCGCGCTCGATGTCGCCCGGCTCGCTTATGCCGCCTTATGCGTTCATGCTGGAAGCAGCACTTGACACGTCTACCACGGGCGCTAAAATCCGGGCCATGCAGACGCTGGGTGTACCTTACGAGAAGGGTTACGATGCAATCGCCAACCAAGAGCTAATGAAGCAGGCTGACCAAATCAAAGCGGGTTTGAAGCAGAGCGGCATCGAGACGAAATCCGACCGTGAAATCGTGGCTTTGATCGCTTACCTGCAAAGGTTAGGTACCGATATAAAGAGCAATAAAAGCGTAGCCATTCAGTCTGGACTCTAAAATTCTAATCATCATGAAATTCAAGAATTATCTCGACTCCATTGAGGGCATCAGCATCTACCCGCTCATCTCGCTGGTCATCTTCGTGACTTTTTTTGCCGGATTGCTCTGGTACGTTTTCAAAATGAGT
>JBBSSJ010000018.1:0-29696 GCA_038242095.1 Cytophagales bacterium | reverse complement strand
CGCTAATCGAAAAAGTAGCCGACACGCGGCTGACCGGAATTTTCCATTGCTTCGTAGGCACCCTCGATGAAGCCCAAAAAGCCATCGAAATGGGCTTCAAACTAGGCATCGGCGGCGTAGTAACATTCAAAAACGGCGGTCTCGACAAAGTACTGCCGCACGTCGGGTTAGAGCATCTAGTACTCGAAACCGATAGCCCGTACCTGGCCCCGACGCCCTACCGAGGCAAGCGCAACCAACCCGCTTTCCTCGACCTGATCGCGCAACGCGTGGCCGATCTAAAACAAATTTCCAAGCAAGCACTCATCGAAGCCACCACGCGCAACGCAGAGTCCTTATCTAAATCCTTCGTACCTCTCCCGACTAATTGAACTACCCACGCAACTACAAAACCATCCGCATAAATCCGGTGTCACCCACGCCACCGCGCGCCTCGGTCCTCGTGATCTACACGGGCGGCACGCTGGGCATGGTGTACGAAACCGTCGGGCGGCAATTGGTGCCATTTAACTTTGAGCAAATCATCCAGCGGGTACCAGAGGTAAGTCGGCTCGATTTCGAAATCACTTTCCTACCCTTGGCGGAGCCGATCGATTCGTCAAACATGACGCCCGATTTGTGGGTTGAGATCGCCCGCATCGTGGCCGACCATTACGCCAAGTACGACAGTTTCGTCATTCTGCACGGCACCGACACGATGGCTTACACGGCTTCGGCGCTTAGTTATTTGCTGGAAGGGCTCAATAAAGCCGTCATCCTCACTGGCGCGCAACTGCCCATCGGCATCGCCCGGTCCGACGCCCGCGAGAATTTTCTCACGGCGCTGGAAATAGCCGCCGCCACCGATACGGCGGGGCGACCGGTTGTGTCGGAAGTATGCATTTACTTTAATTCATTGCTGCTGCGGGGAAATCGCGCCAAGAAAAAAGAAAGCTCCGATTTCAACGCCTTTCATTCCGAGAACTACCCGATTCTGGCCCGGGCGGGCGTCAGTATCGAATACCTTACGCCCTATCTGAAATCCTACGAACGGGGCGTCGGGCTAAACCTGCACCAAAAGCTGGACCGGAATGTAACCTTTCTGAAAATATTTCCCGGCATTAGTCGCGAAGTAGTGCGGGCCATCTTTAATATTCAGGGTTTAAAAGGCATCGTGCTCGAAACCTTTGGGGCGGGCAATGCGCCTACGGCCACCTGGTTTTTGGAAGAAATACGGGCCGCCATCGACCGCAACCTCTTGCTTTACAACGTTTCGCAGTGCGACGGCGGGCGCGTGACGCAGGGCCAATACCAGACCAGCAAATTCCTGAAAGAAGTCGGCGTCATCAGCGGCTCGGATATTACGGCCGAAGCAGCGATCACTAAAATGATGTTTGTTTTAGCCCAAACCACCGATCCTGAACGGCAAAAATTGTGGCTTTCTTCACCTTTGCGCGGCGAAATGAGTGTATAATTTGGGATTAGGCGGGTTTCGGCTATCTTTGCACCCGCTTCTACACAGAGAGAGGTGCCCGAGTGGTTGAAGGGGCACGCCTGGAAAGCGTGTAAGTCGGTAACGGCTTCGAGAGTTCGAATCTCTTCCTCTCTGCAAAATGCCGTTTCTGCTATCAGGGACGGTGTTTTTTGTTTACGAGACAATTGTCGGGACAAAATCAACTTCCAAAATAACGAAAGACCACATCGAGAATCGGCCTCACAAATGAGCTGTGCTGCGTGACCGTGGTGGTGATTTGTCGAAGGAATGGTATGTTGAGTTCTATGCCTGGAATGAATTAGCACAGGAAGGGCTTCTTTTGGTAAATGGACATAGAATTACTCTTAGGAAATTCGATGTCCATTTTGCTTGATTATCAGCAGATTACAAAAACGATGGTTTTCTGTTACAGCTCGCTGACATGGATTTTAGAACCATGACAGCTGCCTATTCTGTTTCTAAAACTTATACCGCCCGGCGGCCCGGCGGAAATCAACTTAAAGTATTTTTTAGCCAGTTGAGTAGCGGAAAAAGCCCGAAAAAGCTTAGAGTAATTCTTTACCGTCCGCGGCTGCGGGCCATTTACTAAAAGAACCCCAAACACAAAGAAGTCGTCTTATGTATGCGTATTGTATATCATGGACGCTTCATCGATGATATACACCCGCCGGATATCTGGTTCGATGGTCTGTCCTCATAGCAGAATTTATAGCTGACTTTGTCGTTTTTGTTGATTTCGATCTTGTCCAGTTTGGCCAGGTTGTAGATGCCCTTATGGATGGTGGAGGCGTGAAGACCCGTTTTCTCGCTCAGGATGCGAGCCACCCGCCAGGTGGGCGCCAGGAGTACAGGTGAAAGGCCCATATGCTGGATGTACTGCGTCAAGCCTTTGGTAAGGAATATTTTACCTGTACCGGCATATACTTTGAGCAGAAAGCACCGTCTGTCGGAGTGCAGAAAATCATGTAGCGATTCCAACGCCCTCGCTTGGTCAGTATTGGGGGAGTACTTCTGGCTAAAAAATTCGGGGAGGGTTTGCATGACACTTGAGGTGTCTTGATCTCGATACCGTCAATGGTCTGAAAGTCGATACTATCCTTGATTCAGCAGCTGTCGGCAGATCCTCTTTTCATCATCTGTAAAGAGCATTTCAAATTCAGGGTTCAAAGCCATGCTTTCAAAACTAAGGTCGTTTTGCCTACCCCACTCAACAAGTTTGATGAATCCCGATTTGGGCTGTAATTGACCACTCTCATCACGCACCTTCTCGTCATTGAGAAGTTTTTTTACCATCGTTACACCATCACCGTATCTGTCGATCATATCATGAATGAGTTCTACACGGATGCGTTCCCGGCGGGGACGGGTAGGGTTTATTGACTCAATCTCACGCAGGCTTTGTAATACTCTTTCCTGAAAACGCTTTCGCAGATCTATTTCCTCAGCATCGTAACTCATAAGCGCCAGCGACGCTATAGGAAGCATCAAATCAGAGTGGTATGCCATGCTTCGGTCTGTTCTAATGTAATTTTTGAATTTAGTCCTGAACTGAGTGAGAATTAAATCGCCTGCATCCACCTTAATGATGGTAATGTTTTCTTCGTTTTTGTGAGCAGCATAGTAGGTCCAGTTGTATGAGCCATTGATTATTATATGGTCGTCAATAAGGCAAAATTTATGATGCAGGAAAGGTAATCCTTCCCGCATGACTTGGAGTTGGATACCGCTCTCTTGTAATTTTTTGAGGTTATGAGAATTACGAAAATTTCCTTCCGAGTTGCTGATGACAACCATGATGGAAAGTTGACGATGTCGATATTTAATGTCCATAAGTTCAGACATGAGTTCTTCGTCCGTAAACCAGGCCATAGCTATCTGAATGGATTCACTGGCCGTGCGAAGTTGCTCGACCAGTCTGGCCTTGATGTCAAAAAAATGGGCAGTTATGGTTGTCATGCTGATTGGGATTTATGGTAGAATTTTGAGCCTAAAGGTCATACTCACAATTATAATGCGCTGTCTTCACCTCCTTCCCCCCATACGCTCATCAGCACAGCGATGTATGGTATGTGATATCTGTAATATCATTCCCATTCAAATATATCAATGGTCGTTTCCAAACAGGGCCGCAGATCAAGATCGTTGGCCCCTAGTTGAAAATAGTTACCTGCCACGGACTGAAAATAATCCAGCCCCCTACCCATGCGGACGACCCAGCCGTTGCTGAGTTTTAGCTCACGATCGTGCAGGGTGGGGCTGAACTGAACGCTCAACAGGATGCCCTGCTCAAACAGGCTATCGCCGATTTGATTAAGCAAAATTTTGTTTTCCTGCTGCTGTTCTTCATCGTCGGCGGCAGTAACCAGGGTCAGTTTCTTACAATCGCCCACCTTGGCGATCAATTCGCAGAAGCGTACGAAATTGACTAGCTGGTGCTTTTGCCGGATGATTTATCGGATCGTATTCGATTTGATTCGGATCGCTGCGGGACCACGGGTTTGTGTTCCAGGGCCGCAACAATCCCCGCAATGGTAGGATGCTGGTAAAGCTTCGTAACCAGCAACGTGCGCCCGAGCTGATTCTTTAAAACAGCAATTGTTTTTTGGGCCAGCAGCGAATTACCCCCTAGTTCGAAAAAGTTATCATCCAGCCCAACCTGTTCCACGCCCAGTATACTATCCCATAAGGCAGCCACCTGCTTTTCGAGTTCCAAAACCGGCTCGCGGTATAAAACTCCAAGTGTGGGACGTTGGTTACCGGGTTTGGCCAATTGTTTCTTGTCGATTTTACCGCTGACAGTTCGGGGAAAATCCTCCATCTGGACAAAATGCGAAGGCACCATAAAGTCGGGTAATTGCTTTTCTATCCCCTTTCGCAATTTTTCAATGGAATACGCATCGGTCGTGACCACGTACGCGACGAGTTGCTTCTGCCCAGATATATCTTCCCGAACCACTACGACGGCTTGCCGAACCCCCGGCTGCTTGGTCAGGGCAATTTCAATTTCCCCGAGTTCAACTCTATTTCCCCTTATTTTTACCTGATCATCTTTCCGCCCGTGAAACTCAATGGAACCATCGGGCAGATAGCGCGCCAGATCACCGGTTCGGTACAAGGTCACTGGTCCTTTTTGCGGATGGGTCCATTTTACAAACGCTTCAGCATTCAGCTCAGGACGATTGAGGTAACCCTCTGCCAAACAAACGCCACTAAGCCCAATTTCACCAACTTCACCAGTGGGTACTACCTGGCCGACTTCGTTGAGAATTAAAACGTCAGCCCCAGCGATAGGCTGGCCAATGCTTGGCAATTGGGGCCAATTCTGCGCATCGCCCTTCAATTTTAATACCGTCACCCAGATACTAGCTTCGGTTGGTCCATAGACGTTCATGATGGTACACTCGGGCCGGGCGGCAAAGAACCGGGTAATCTGAGGCGTTATTTTCAGGAGCTCACCGCCGTGATGAGTTCCAGGAGATTGTCTGTAACATCCGGCGCTTCATCGGCCGCTTCGGCCAGATATTGTAGCACGACGTAAGGCAGGAAAACCCTATGAATACGATTTTGGCGAATATAATTCAACAGCCGTCCAGCATCCAATCGGCAACTATCATCAACCAGGTGAATGGTGCCACCCGTAATGAGAGGTACAAATATTTCCTGAAACGATGCATCAAAGCTTAGATGGCAAAACTGAAGAGTCTGCAGTCCTGGTGCGGCAACCGAGTGAATCTGCTGCCATTTGAGCAGATTAAGCAGTCCGGCCTGGCCCAGGCATACGCCTTTGGGCTTCCCTGTCGAGCCGGATGTGTAGAGAATGCAAGCAGTGGCGTTACGTTGGGGAACAGGCAGTGGCTCGAAAGCGTAGTCCAAATCAGCCCTAATCACGGTTAGGCCTAAACTTGCAAAGCAAGCTTCGTCAGTGGCATTAGTTAAGCATACCCTCACGTTGGAATCAGCAAGAATTTGCTCTAGCCTCAGGGTGGGATAAGTCGGATCAAGGGGTAGGTACGCTTTTCCGGCTTTGAGAATGGCTAAAACGCTCACAACCATGCTTATACTTCGCGTGGTACTTACCTAAATTATAACGTCTTGGGGGAACTGGTGCAGAATGGCCTGAGCAAGTTCGTCTGCGCGCTCACTGAGGGCACTAAACGTCAATGTTTCAGCTTTGTAAACAATGGCAGTCTGGTCGGCATACAAATGTGCCGCTTCCTCTACCAATTCATGGATCAGCAACGAATGGGCTTCCATAGCGTGTGAGGGGGATGAAAGACATGCCTAACTTAGGCTATCCTTTCATGTAGATAAACTTAGTTTATGTAAAATACTTATCTCTAAGTATTACCAATTGAAGCTGGGCTGACAGCTCGTTTGTCCGAAGGCTGTTTTCTTGAACAAGCCTGAGTTATGTGGTGCTTTTAATTAGACTTACTGCGATGAAAATAGTGAGTGTGTTTTTATTGGTATGAATATTCCAGCTACGGCAAGAAAGTAGCGTTCGGCAACTGGATATAATGTGTGTCGTATTAGGAAGCTGCTCTCAAACTTTGAAGGCGTATATTACGAAAAATTTGGCAAAACATTACTCAAAAAAAAGCTGACGGCCCAAAGAAGGCTGTCATAAAGCCTGCCGAAGAAGTGATGTTCTTCATCCTGTTCAGAATCAAAAGTGCGGGGTGGTCCTCGTCGCCTAACGTATTACCTGTTAGGCTTTGTGACTGGAATGGATGCCTCCAATGCTATTGGAAAGACAAACGATTACAAAATGCCGAAGGAGGCTTTTCCTCCTGCCGAAGATCGGTTTGAGAACTCTGAGGCTCGGATGGATTCCGGCTATCAGGGCTTCGCCAAGGATTACAAATGTCCCAATGCGTATTTGCCCCCAGAAGCTGTACGAGTGACCCATAAGCTTCGAGTCATTCCCGCCTGGGCTTCTATCCGCGTCATTTGGAAATCTTTCAGGCTGAGGAATCCCGTGCCACGATTCCGCTTTTGAATTTTTGTCCCGCCAACGACCTGCTTTTTATAATTTTTATCTACCTTGCTCGTCGTATTCCTCAACAAAATCATCCTTATATGCTACGTAAATTACTCTATATCGTGTTGCTGGTCAGTTTGCCCTTTTTGTATTCCTGCAAAGGCCCCGAAGGTCCGGCTGGTCCATCTGGCGCGCAAGGCCCTCCCGGTGTAGCGGGCGCAGCCGGAGTAAAAGGTGAACCCGGTACGGGTGGCGGGGGTGCTCAGCAGATTACACTGGACACCTTATCGACCGATGCTAATGGCAACGCGGGAAGAGGCTTTGAAGTGGGAGAAGCCGCTATTAAGGCAGTCGAAAATGGTGTAATCTTGGTTTATGCCAAAGCCAATAATACCTGGTGGCCCCTACCGGGTGTCGTAGCTTTCGACGACAAGAATATTTCCAACTATAGCTTCGCCTACGCTATTCAAGAAAAAAATCTTATCATACAGCTTTTCCAACTAGATGAGAAGCCGACCAAGCGAAAGTTCCAGGCTGTACGAATCGTGGTCATTCCCGCCTCAAACGGTCGACTTAACGCCGAAATAGACTACACGAATTACGAAGCGGTCAGAAAAGCGTACAACCTACCAGAGTAGTCTGCTACTTAAATGAATGCCGCGATCTGTATTTTTAGGTAAAAAAGGCCGGAATCATTTCCGGCCTTTTGCCTTTGCGGCCAGTACTACCAATAAATTTCCTAACTTTATCCCCTACGCTACCCCAAAAATTCGTGGCCCTCAACTCCGATAACATTAAGCTGATTCTCGGCTTAAAAGTGAAGCAATTCCGGCTCGATCGGGGGATGTCGCTCAGCGAGGTATCCAGAAAGTCGGGCTTGTCGATGTCGTACATTAACGAGATTGAGAAAGGCAAGAAATACCCCAAAACCGATAAGATTATGGCGCTGGCGGCGGCCCTCGAGGTGGAGTACGACGCGCTGGTTTCGCTGAAACTCAGCAAGCGGCTCGAACCCATTTCGGAATTGCTTAGCTCCAATATCCTCTCCGAACTGCCCCTCGAATTGTTCGGCATCGACCAATCGACGCTCCTTGAAATGCTTTCGGATGCGCCTACCAAGGTGAGCGCCTTCATCGGCACGCTGATCGAGATTTCGCGCAACTACAATGTTTCGGTCGAGCGGTTTTACCACTCGGCCCTGCGTACCTATCAGGAGATGCACGACAACTACTTCGAGGACATCGAACATGCCGCCGAGCGCTTTTTGGCTGAGGCAGAGGTAGCAGTAGATTTTGTGGCCAATGAGTATTTTCTGGCTTCCCTGTTGACCGAGAAGTACCATTACCAAATCCAACCCATCGACGAAGTCGCCAATCCTGAGTTGAAGCAGGTCCGTTCGCTCGCGATCCCGCAACCGGACGGGTATCGGCTGCTCATCAAATCCGGCCTTTCGTCGGCGCAACGGTCGTTCATTTACGGCCGCGAAATCGGCTATCATTTTCTGAAACTCAGCAATCGGTTGTACACCACCACGTTACTGGAAAACGATTCCTTTGAGCATTTGCTCAATAATTTTAAGGCCTCGTACTTTGCCAGTGCCATCATCATGCGACGCACGTTGCTGGTACCGAAGCTTAAAGCTTTTTTTGAACAAAGTACCTGGCAACCCGAGCGCCTGCTCGACATGATCGCCTGTTTCAATACAACGCCCGAATCTTTTTGCTACCGGGTCAGTAATATTTTACCGCGCCATTTTGGGATCAATCAGCTATTTTTTCTGCGTTTCAACAACTTCGCCGGGCAAGAGCAGTTCGACCTGACTAAGGAAATGCACATCGCGCGCAAACATATCCCGCATACTGTGAAGGATGAGTATTATTGCCGACGCTGGCTGGCAATCAAGGTATTGCAGGATTTAGCGGAAAAGACCAAGCGCGATAGGAATTTCCGCCAAACGCTTTGTCAGGCCCAAATCTCGCGCTACGTCGATACGAGCGAAGCCTATTTGATGGTGAGCTTTGCCGCGCCCGGTGGCTACGCCTTCAATCCGAACGTCAGCGTGACAATGGGAATTTACCTCAACGAAGACTCCCGTAAGGTCATCGCCTTTCTGGACGATCCCGTGCTACGGCATCGGGAGGTCAACGAAACCTGCGACCGCTGCGGGTTGTTTGATTGTAAGGAGCGCGTGGCGGCCCCCAAAGTGCTGCAACGGAAGCACAAAAACGACGCGCTAAAAAGAACCATTACTGCCATGCTGAAAGGAGACGGTACCGTTGTCAGATTCTGAACGCCTGGTGCCCGAACAATTCCCGTAAAAAAACCATTGTCTCTATGCTCGTCTACCTGATGGGGTTATTATATATTCTGGCCGGGGCCAACCACTTTATCAACCCGCCGTTTTACCTGAAAATCATGCCGCCCTACCTACCACAACACGCGGCATTGGTGGCTTTGTCGGGCGTGGCGGAATTAATGCTGGGCATTCTGGTACTCATTCCCGCTACCCGGGTTTGGGCAGCCTGGGGTTTGATTCTGTTATTAATTGCGGTTTTTCCGGCCAACCTTTACATGGCCTACGCACCAAAGTTGCAGGGACTATCGGCCTTGATACGGTGGGGGCGCCTACCCTTGCAGTTCGTGCTGATTTGGTGGGCGTATCAATACACGAAGTGAATTATGAGTTATGAGTTATGAATATAAAGTTAGCAAATGCGCGTTCTCAAACTGTTTTTCCTCATTGTGCACTGTCAACTGTCAACTAAGTAAATGCTTTTGACCAAACAATATATTTTGCCGCCCGAGATAGCGATGGAAGCGGTCGCATTGCGGGCGTATGTGCTGGATTCTCTGAAGATTGGCGAAACGGACGGGGTTTTTATTCGTAAAACCCGGCAGTCGATCGACGCGCGCGGGACGCAGGTGAAAGTCAACCTGCAGGTGGATATTTTTGTGAATGAAGTACCTACCGACGTTATCGAGTACCGTAAACCCACGCAGGATGTCAGCAACCGGCCTGCCGCCATTATCGTGGGTTGCGGACCGGCGGGTACTTTTGCCGCGCTTCGGCTGATTGAGCTGGGTATCAAGCCCGTCATCCTCGAACGCGGCAAAGACGTCCGCGCGCGGCGGCGCGATCTGGCGGCCATCCACAAGCAGCATACCGTCAACCCGGATTCAAACTACTGTTTTGGCGAAGGCGGGGCGGGTACTTATTCCGACGGCAAGCTCTACACACGCTCCAACAAGCGCGGCAACATCCGCCGGATACTGGAAATATTCGTAGCGCACGGGGCTCAGGAGGACATCCTGGTGGAGGCGCATCCCCACATCGGCACCAACAAACTTCCTAAAATCGTGGCCGAGATGCGGGAAACGATCCTGGAAGCGGGTGGTGAAATTCACTTCGATACGAAAGTTACCGATTTCATCATCGAGCAAAATGAAATGCGGGGCGTCGTAACAGCCGACGGTAAGGTGCATCGGGGTACGGGCGTCATTCTGGCGACGGGTCACTCGGCGCGCGACATTTTTGAATTGCTGCAAGCCCGCGACGTCGCCATCGAGGCCAAGCCCTTCGCGCTGGGCGTGCGCATCGAGCACCCGCAGCGTACCATCGACCGGATACAGTATAAAGGTAGTGCCGAGCGGAGCCCCTATTTGCCGCCCTCGGCCTACAATCTGGTGGCGCAAACCCACCACGGCGGCCTGCAGCGCGGCGTATTTTCGTTTTGCATGTGTCCGGGTGGCTTCATCGTTCCCGCCGCCACGGCTCCCGGCGAACTGGTCGTCAACGGCATGTCGCCCTCACGGCGCGATTCACGCTTCGCTAACTCGGGCATCGTGGTGGCCGTGCTGCCGGAGGATACCCGCCGCTTTGCCGCCTACGGTCCTCTGGCCGGGTTGCAACTGCAACGCGAAGTGGAGCAAAACGCCTGCCGCGCGGCGGGCGGCGGCCAAACCGCGCCCGCCCAACTCGCTGGCGACTTCGTGGCCGGTAAGGTTTCCGCCACGCTCCGCGAGTCCTCTTACCAGCCGGGGCTGATTTCGGTCGATATGTACGACCTTTTGCCCGCGCACATTGCCGCCCCGCTACGGGAAGGTTTTAAGGAATTTGGCAGGAAAATGCGGGGGTACCTCACCAACGAAGCCCAACTCATCGGCATTGAGAGCCGCACTTCGTCGCCCGTGCGCATACCGCGCGAGCGTGACAGTTGTGAACATCCGGCGGTGGCGCGGTTATTTCCTTGTGGGGAAGGGGCAGGGTACGCCGGAGGTATCATGTCGGCGGCGATGGATGGCGAGCGTTGCGCCGAGCAACTCGCGCAACGCTACCCGCGTCAGCCCTAGGTACGGGGCCAAGTCACCCTGCATCTGACACCAAATTATGCGCTTTTCATGCCGAGCCCTTTTTTTAAACCTTTCGTCCAAGACCTCAAATACAAACTCAGCAAACCCCTGCCGGGCAATCTCGCGCACGTCCGCATGGAAACCAACGCGGTGGCCCGCTGCAACGCCAGGCCCAACCACCGGACGCGCGAAAGCGCCGTATTGATTCTTTTTTATCCCTACGAAAATGAAATCTATTTGCCGCTTATTCTCCGCCCCGCCTACGACGGCGTGCATTCGGGGCAAATGGCTTTTCCGGGGGGGCGCTACGAGCCCGAAGACGAGGACCTGATCCGCACCGCCAAGCGCGAGGCCATGGAGGAGATCGGGCTCCGGCTCAACGACGTGAAGGTGCTGGGTGTCCTGACGGAACTGTTCATCCCGCCCAGTAATTTTTTCGTACTGCCCGTGGTCGCCGCCCTACCCTACCGCCCCGATTTTTTTCCCGATCCCCGCGAAGTTGAGCGGGTGATCGAAGTACCGCTGCGCGAAATCGAAGACCACAGTATCGTGGGCGCAAGCGAAATCAGCGTTTCGGGCACCGCAGTTCAGGCACCGCATTTTCTTATTCAGGACTATAAGGTGTGGGGCGCCACGGCCATGATGGTGAGTGAATTGCTGGCTGTGATGGACGAAGGAGGAAAGGTGGACGGGTGAAAGGTAAAAAGTTCAACGGTTAAAAGGTGAACGGCTAACGGTGAACGGGAAATGGCTAGTTTTCTTGCGAGAAGCAGGCATCAAAAAACAGCCTCCCCTTTCTGTAATCAGCTTTTTTTGTTATATTTACAGTTTTGAGCGCATAGGTATCTTGGATACTCCGAGCCCATTTTCAATTTTCCCTTTTCAACTTTCAATTCAAGTCCTTTTCCCTCCTGCATGGCAGAAAATATTGACACCATACCCTCCGAAGACGGTGAATTGCTCGACAAAATGCCTATTTCGGGCTTATACGAAAGTTGGTTTCTCGAATACGCTTCTTACGTTATACTGGAACGTGCGGTGCCCGCCGCCGAAGACGGCCTCAAACCCGTGCAGCGCCGCATTATGCACGCGCTCAATGAGATGGACGACGGCCGTTTCAATAAAGTGGCCAACGTCATCGGCTCCACGATGCAGTTTCACCCACACGGCGACGCTTCCATCAACGACGCCATTGTCAACCTCGGCCAGAAAGAATTACTCTTCGACACCCAGGGTAACTGGGGCGATGTGCGCACGGGCGATAGTGCCGCCGCGCCGCGCTACATCGAGGTGCGGCTGTCCAAATTTGGCAAGGAAGTAGTATTCAATAACGATACTACCGACTGGCAGCTTTCGTACGACGGACGCAAGCGCGAGCCGGTCACCCTGCCCGTAAAATTTCCGCTGCTGCTGGCGCAGGGCGTCGAGGGCATTGCCGTGGGACTTTCGACCAAGATTATGCCGCACAATTTTTGCGAATTAATAGAGGCATCCATCAATATTTTAAAGGAAAAGAAGGTCGAGGTTTTCCCCGATTTCCAGACCGGCGGCTACGTCGATGTCTCCAACTACAACGACGGACACCGGGGCGGCAAGATCAGGGTGCGGGCGCGGATTGAGGAGGAGGATAAGAAAGTACTTCTTATCAAGGAAATCCCGTACGGAACCACGACAACTTCGGTCATTGACTCGATCATTAAGGCCAACGACAGCGGCAAAATTAAGATCAAGCGCGTGGTGGATAATACCGCCGCCGACGTTGAGATTCAGATTCAGCTCGCGCCCGGCGTGTCGCCCGACATCACCATCGACGCGCTGTACGCCTTTACCGAGTGTGAAGTCTCGATTTCGCCCAACGCCTGTGTGATTTTGGGCGATAAGCCGCATTTTCTGGGCGTCACTGACATCCTGACCTACAACACCGAAAAAACGGTGGACCTGTTACGGCAGGAATTGGAGATAAAGAAAGCCAATCTGCTCGAAAAGATCCTTTACGGTTCACTGGAAAAGATTTTTATTGAAAAGCGTATTTACCGCGACATCGAAGAAGCCGAGACGTTTGAGGACGTTATCAAACGGATTGACAAAGGACTCACGCCCTACAAAGCGCAATTCTACCGTGACATCACGCAGGACGACATCGTAAACCTAACCGAAATCCGCATCAAGCGTATTTCGAAGTATGATGGATTTAAGGCGGAGGAACTGATGAAGCGTTGGGAAGCTGAACTGCTTGAAACCGAGGACAACCTGGCTAATATCGTCCGCTTTGCCATCGACTACTTCAAGGATTTGCTGAAAAGATTCGGCAAAGGCCGCGAGCGCAAGACGGTCATGCGGGCCTTCCAGCAGATTTCGGCCAACGTCGTGGCGGCCAACAACCAGAAGCTCTACGTCAACCGCGAAGACGGGTTTATCGGCTATGGTCTCAAAAAAGACGAGTACGTGATGGATTGCTCTGATATCGACGACATTATCGTTTTTCGGGGGGATGGGCGCTGTGTCGTATCCAAGATTCAGGACAAGGTTTTTGTGGGTAAAGACATTATTTATTGCGCGGTTTTCCACAAAAATGACGAGCGAAAAGTTTTCAACATGGTTTACCTCGAAGGCAAAACGGGCGTATCGTACATCAAGCGTTTTCAGGTCAACGCCATCACCCGCGATCGGGAGTACGACCTGACTCAGGGTACTTCCCGTTCCAGGGTCACCTACTTTACGGCCAACGACAACGGCGAGGCGGAGATCATCACCGTGAACCTAACGGCGCAATGCAAGGCCAAAGTCAAGCAGTTCGACTTCAATTTTGCCGATTTGCTCATCAAAAACCGCAACGCCAATGGCAACATTTTGACCAAGTACCCCGTCCGCAAAATTACCTTGAAACAGACGGGGGGCTCCACGCTCGGCGGCGTGGACATCTGGTATGATCCGACCATCGGCCGCCTCAACCGGGACGATCGCGGACAGTTTCTGGGTAATTTCGAGTCGGACGATACTATTTTGGTTATTTACAAGGAAGGTTCATACGAACTGACCAACTTTGACCTGACCAACCACTACGACCCCGGCGACGTGCTGCTGCTGTCGCAGTTCAACCCGTTGCGGGTGGTTACGGCGGTGTATTACGATGCGGGCTCCAAGATTCACTACATCAAGCGGTTCCAGGTCGAGACTACCACTATCGACAAGAAATTTCTGTTCATCAGCGATGCCCGGGGCAGCAAATTGTTATTGGCCAGCCTCGACAAAAAACCGGTGCTGGAATTAGCCACCCAGGAGTCGGGCAAGCAACCCGTGGTAAAGGAGGAAATTGTCGCCGATGAAACAGTCGATGTTCGGGGCTGGAAAGCGTTGGGCAACAGGCTGACGACCAAAAAGGTAAAGGACGTTCGCTGGCTCAAATCGTTAGTCGACGAAGAGCCGGATACCGATGACGAGGATGGTAATTCCAACGATGAAACACCGGTTGCTCCACAGATCAGCATTCTGAACGAACGCCAAAATAGGGCAACGATGAACGGCAAAACCCAGTTGGGTATGTTTGAATAAAGTGGACCGATCGACCTTGATTATGCTCGCGAAACGAATGCTCAAAATTCTGATCATACTTACTTTCCTGGGAATCGTATTCGTTTTACTGTGCAATGTTTGGGTGGTCGTCAGTTCGCGGTCGCGCAGCTACCTTTTAATCGACAGCCTGCCCTCACGGCAGGTCGCGCTGGTCCTGGGCACAAGTAAAACGACTTCCGACGGGGAGGTGAATCTTTACTTTAAGTACCGGATGGAGGCAGCGGCCCGGCTATTCAACGAAGGGAAGGTGAAGTCACTGATTTTGAGCGGCAACAACGATTCGAGGTACTACAATGAGCCCTTGGATATGCAGCGTGCCATGCTCCGGCTCGGCGTACCGAAAACCGCCATCAAACTCGACTATGCGGGGTATCGAACGTTCGACTCGATTATTCGATGCAAAAATCTTTTTAAAGAGGACAACATCACCATCGTTTCGCAGGATTTTCATAACGCCCGCGCGCTGTTTATTGCCCAAAATGAGGGATTGAACGCCGTTTCGTTCGCCGCTCAGGATGTTCCGACCGGTTATTCGGTGCGCACCCTGATCCGCGAATACCTTGCCCGACCCAAGGCGGTATTGGACGTTTATTTTTACCGTCCCGAAACGGTCCGGCACAATATCATGCAATAAGGTGATACAGCCTAACCATTGAGTCCCGACATGGATCGTCAGTTTTTAAACAACTTTCTGTGTCGCAAAGCAAAACCAAGAAACACTACTTCGCCAATGTCCAGATCTCTTTTGTTCCGGTAATAAATAAGGGAAAGCCCTTCTTGTGTTTTGCAGAAGTACTCGTAATGCCCGCCTTTAAAACGAATTTTGGTAATGACGGCTTGCCAGCGGGCTTTGCTTTTTTCTTTCACCACCCGCACGAAATTAGGCCTGATCATGTACCATTCGTCCTCCTGCACTCCCGGAATAATATTCACTTGACCGGTCAGTTCTGCGGCGTAACGGTTGACCGGATTTTCATAAACCGCTTCGGGCGTCCCTTCCTGAATAATTTTTCCTTCCCACAAAATGACCAGGCGATCGGCCCAGGCCATGGCCTCGGCGGCATCGTGGGTCACGAACAGGCAGGTGAGTCGATCCGTGCGTTTCAAATCTTCGATAGCGTCGGCCAGGGTTTGCTTGTTTTTTTGGTCAAGGTGGGCGAAAGGTTCGTCCAAGAGCAGCAGTTCGGGCACTTCGGCCAGGGCCTGCGCCAGGGCGGTACGTTGCTTTTCGCCTCCGGACAAAAGTTTGGCCTTACGATCGGCTACCGCCTCCAGCCTGGTGAGCCGTAGTAGCTCCGCTATTTTCTGCACCCGATAGCCCAGTTCGTAAAACCGGAGCGCGTAGGCGATATTCTCCCGGACAGATTGATTAGGAAATAATGTGTATTCCTGATGAACCAACCTTATGGCTTCGTAGCCTTTGAGCAGTTGAGTCTTGACCGGCGGTAGTTTTTTTTTATTTAAAAACACCTCCCCCTCATCCGCATCCACGAACCGCCCCACAATATTGAGCAGGGTACTTTTGCCCGAACCACTCTCCCCAATCACACCCACCCATTCACCGGACTCGATTTTGAGGTTTACCGAATTCAGAACGGGCTTATTATCATAACTTTTTGAAATCGCTTTTAGTTGAAGCAGAGGCATGAGCGAGGCATGAGGGTTTTGGAAAAATTTCCGGGAGGTTGCAACTCCTGACAAATAAAGCTATTTTTAATCTTTCTCCTCCCGCTCCTTTTTCAGAAACAACACGATGGAAGAAAATCAATCTCCGCAACTGACCGACGACGAACGTGAGTTATTTGAGCATCTAATGCCCGAAGACCTGGACGAGATTATGGATACTGGCGTCAATCGGCGGCATTTCCTGAAATTAATGGCCCTGGCGGGCGGAGGCATCCTGGCGGGGCAATCCGTTACCGCCGAGCAGATTTTGACCCGGCCGCTTAGTGTACCGCCTACTGATTTTTCACCAACTTCTATTGAAAACGGGGTCGAGGTGGCCTTTAAGGTCAACGGCGCGGCAAAAAAGCTGACGGTCGATTCAAGGATGAGTTTGCTGGATGCTTTACGCGAACGGATGCACTTGACCGGCTCCAAGAAAGGCTGCGATCACGGCCAATGCGGGGCTTGTACCGTAATCGTGGATGGGCGGCGTGTACTTTCGTGCCTTACGCTGTCCGCGAGTTGCGAAGGAAAATCGGTCAAGACAATCGAAGGTATTGCCAATGGTAACGAACTGCATCCTATCCAGGCGGCTTTTATTCAACACGATGGTTTCCAGTGCGGTTTTTGTACCTCCGGACAGATTTGTTCGGCCATTGCGTTGCTGGACGAGGCCCGTAACGGTGAGGTAAGTTTCGTGACTGAAAATGTAAGGCAGAAATTGGGCGCGGTCCCACCGAGCCCGATTCAGCTTTCTGACGAGGAGATTCGGGAGCGGATGTCGGGCAACTTGTGCCGCTGCGGGGCCTATCCCAACATCGTGGCCGCAATTCAGGAAGTACACAGTGGCAAAGTTATCGAACAAACCTGGCAATTAGTTGGCTAAACTCAGATCCACGACCCAACCCATGAAACCATTCAAATATACCAACGCCCAGAGTCTCGGGGCTGCTACCCAACAGCTGGCCGCTAATCCGAACGCCAAGTTCCTGGCGGGCGGCACCAACCTGATTGACCTGATGAAGGAGGACGTCGAGCGGCCCGATGAGTTGATCGACATCACGCGGCTGGACCTGGCGCAAATCAAAGCCACTCCCTCCGGGGGCGTTTCGATCGGGGCTTTGGGGAACAATACCGATGCGGCCAATCACCCGCTCATTCGCCAACACTTTCCGCTCCTGACCCAGGCCATCCTGGCCGGAGCCTCGGGGCAAATTCGTAATATGGCCACCAACGGCGGTAATCTGATGCAGCGTACCCGCTGCCCCTATTTTTATGAGGTGTCCATGCCATGTAATAAGCGGGAACCGGGCACAGGCTGTGGCGCGCTGGAAGGCATTAACCGAAACCACGCCATTTTTGGCTGGTCAGAAAACTGCGTGGCCGTGTACCCGTCCGACATGGCCGTGGCTTTGGCTGCGCTCGATGCGGCTGTCCGCGTCAGAAACGCCGACGGGCAAGAACGTACCATTCTTTTCCCGGATTTCCACCGTTTACCGGGGGACGCGCCCGAAAAAGATAATAACCTCGATCATGACGAATTGATCGTGGCCATCGAGTTACCAAAAAATAATTTTGCCCAAAACGCCTACTACCTTAAAGTGCGGGATCGGGCTTCCTATGCTTTCGCGTTGCTATCGGTAGCGGTGGCGATGGATATGGATGGCAAGCGCATCAAACAAGCCAGAATCGCGATGGGAGGCGTAGCCCACAAACCTTGGCGCGCTACGAAAGCCGAGGAAATGCTGGTCGGCAAAGAAACCACGGCGGAGAATTTCCGACAGGCGGCCGAGGCTGAAATGGCAGATGCCAAGCCATTGGAATACAATAAGTTTAAAGTAGCCTTAGGAAAGCAAAGCATTATTTATGCGCTGGAAAAAGCGATAAGAGAGTGATGAATGATTTTAAATCAATGGAAAATAACAAAAAGAGCGTCGGCATGCCCGTCAGCCGTATCGACGGCATCCTGAAAGTCACCGGAAAAGCCGATTACTCCCTGGATCATCCGGTAGAGCATGTCGCTTACGCCGTGCTTTTCAAAAGTACCATTGCGGCGGGGGAGATAGTTGATATCGACACGAGTCAGGCCGAAAAATTGCCGGGGGTGATGGCGGTAGTTACCCACAAGAATGCCCCCAAGTTGAACGAAAAAGGCGGCATTCGGGGCGGAGCCATGCTACAAAGCCCAAAAATTGAATTTTTTGGTCAGAATATCGGAATGGTCGTGGCTGATACATTCGAGCAGGCCAGCCACGCCGCTCATTTGGTACGAGTAAAGTATCAGGAATTGGCTCCTAAGGTCGACTTTGAAAAAGTGGCATCGGAAGCCAAATCTCCGAAGGAGGACAAAGACGAACGGCGCGGTGATGTAAAAACGGCTCTCGCTCAGGCAGCGTACAAAATTGAGGAAGCTTACGTCACGCCCATCGAGCACCACCATCCGATGGAACCCCACGCCGCCATCGCGGAGTGGAATGGCGATAGGGTAACCCTGTATAGCAGCGCCCAAATTGTGAACGGCGCACAAAATGCGGCCGCCAAAACACTCAACCTAAAACCCGAAAACGTGCGCATCGTCTCGCCGTACATTGGCGGCGGTTTTGGTTCAAAGGGCGGTCAATGGGCCAATTTGGTGCTGACGGCGGTGGCCGCCAAAGTGGCGAACCGGCCGGTAAAGCTCGCCCTGACGCGCCACCAGATGGTGAATTCGGTTGGACTACGGCAGCGAAATCATCAGAAAATCAGCCTTGCGGCTACCAGCGAGGGTAAGCTGACGGCTTTGGTCCACGAAACAACCACGCACTGCGCGATCAATGAAGAATTTTTGGAACCCTGCGGCGACTGTTCCAAAGTGATGTACGAGACGCCCAATTCGCTGATTGCCTATAAGGTTGTGCCGATGAATATCATCTTGCCGACCTACACGCGCGGGCCGGGGAAATCCACGGGCAGTTTTGCCCTGGAGTCGGGGATGGATGAATTGGCGTACAAGCTCAATAGGGATCCCATCGAGTTTCGCTTGAAAAACGAGCCGGAACGCGATCCCTCCAACGGCAAGCCGTGGTCGGTACGCTCGACGGTGCAATGCTTGCAAGAAGGCGCGAAGGCATTTCGCTGGGACAAGCGCCAACAGGAACCCCGAAAAAACCAGCAGGGCGATTACCTGATTGGCTACGGGGTGGCCTGCGGCACTTACCCCGCCCACCAAAGGCCCAGCTCGGCCATAGTGCAACTCAAACGCGAAGGCGCGGATGTGACGGCTATCATCGCGCTGGCCGCCGCCGACCTGGGAACGGGTACTTACACCATTCTAGCCCAGACCGCCGCCGATGCGCTGGGCATTCCTGTCGAAAAGATCAATGTCAAAATCGGCGACTCCGATTTGCCGCCCGCTGCCGGATCGGTTGGTTCAATGGGCGCGGCGAGCTACGCCAATGTCGTGAACGATGTTTGTGAAAAAGCCACGGAGGAATTGATTGCAAAATCGGGCAAGCAGTTTTTTACGCGCCCCACGGCGGCGCAAATGATGGTATCAGAAAAAGTCGGCGCCTTCCAAACCCGAGCCGATTCAAGGGCACCCGAAAGCGCGGAGGCGTATTCTTGCCATAGTTTCAACGCCAACTTTGCCGAGGTGTGGGTGAACCGGCACACGGGCATGGTGCGGGTAGCGCGCTTTCTGGCCGTGACCGGGGCGGGCAAAATTCTGAATCCCAAAACTGCCCGCTCGCAAATTATCGGGGGAATCGTCTGGGGCATCGGTATGGCGCTTAGCGAGGAATCGACGCTCGATCCGCGCCGAGGCAATTTCGTGACCCGTTCGCTGGCCGACTACCACGTACCCTCCAACCTGGATATCGGGACGCTGGAAGCGCTTTTTATTCGGGAGGAAGATAAGATGGCTAATAAGCTAGGCGTCAAAGGTATTGGTGAAGTAGGCATTGTGGGCGTGGCGGCGGCGGTAGCCAACGCGGTGTTTAACGCGACGGGAAAGCGGGTCAGGGAATTGCCGATTACGCCGGATAAATTAATATAAGCAGGAAGGCATCCAACAAAAAGAATCCCCGAGCAAATGCTCGGAGATTCGTCCCGGTACCCGGAGCCGGAGTCGAACCGGCACGGGTGTAACCCCATTGGTGTTTGAGACCAACGCGTCTACCAATTCCGCCATCCGGGCCAATTGCTTGCGCTTTGGGAGTGCAAAATTAGGCAGTTTGCCTTATGGTGCAAGGGCTAGTCCAAAATTTATTTTCTCATTCGTACCGGAGTGCCTCAATAGGGTCCAGTTTGGAAGCCTTTATGGCGGGGTAGATACCCGAAATGACGCCCACAAACACACACACCATAATTCCCATGAACATCCAAAGCCAGGGCACAATGAAGCTGCTTTCGCTGCTAATGGAAGTGGAAATGAGGTTACCGATGGCGATTCCAAACACCAGTCCGGCAATTCCGCCCAAAATGCAAATAACGATGGCCTCGATCAGAAACTGAAAACGAATAACCTTGGGCGTAGCGCCCAGCGATTTCCGGATACCGATCTCGCGGGTCCGCTCCGTGACTGACACCATCATGATATTCATCAGCGCAATCGCCGCGCCCAGCAGCGTGATGATGCCAATGCCGAACCCACCCATCCGCAGATAGCTCGTAATGTCTTCAAAATTCTTGGCCATGGCGTCGGCGCGCTCGATCGTGAACGAGTCGGCCTTGCCCAGTTGGTCGCCCCGCACGCGCCGCATTAGGCCACGGGCTTCCTCGATGATGTACTCACTGTCGTTGATTTTGGGAGCCGAAGCGGTAATGTCGAAGGTAAGCGCGCGGTTGGCCGCGAGCGCCCGGCCCGTCTCGAGCGGCACGAGAATGAGGCGGTCAGCCCCGGTGCCCCCACCGAGTGATCCTTTTTCTTCCAGCACCCCGATGACTTTGAATTGCCCGCCCATGAAACTGATCGTCTTGTTGAGCGGATCCTCGCGGTCGAAAAGGTTTTTAGCAACCTCTTTTCCCAAGATAGCCACATTGAGGGAGTTTTCAAGATCGCTCAAATTAAAATTCCGGCCTACCGCCACCTTGTAGCCTTTGATAGCGAAAAAAGCCTGATCTGCCCCAGTAATTCTGACGTTGGGGTTTGTTTTCTTGGAAAGGTACTTGACCTGAATGGCGCCACCCACGTCGGCCGAGATCGACACGTTGGCGTCGAACTCTTCCCGGAACCGCCCCGCGAATTGCGAGGCCTGACGGTAATCGATGTTTTCATAGAACTTCTGTTGTTGACCACCGCGTCGGCGGTTGTTACGAGCGTAGTTCTCGATGCTGAACGTATTAGCCCCAAGATCGGCAAAGCTGCTGTTGACCGAACTCTGAATTCCATCAATGGCTGTTAGAATCCCCACCAGCGACGTAATGCCAATGGCGATAATCAGACCAGTGAGCACCGTTCGGAGCATGTTGGACTGGATGGAGCGGAGACCTTCACTGACATTTTCTTTTATACTCATGGGCTTAAATGCGCTTTTCGCACAATAATTGCTTAATTTTCGTTGTAAAGGATATTGTTGAAATTCTTTCGGTAAAGCTCCCCAAGATGCGTCAAAAATTCAAACCGATGGTACGGCTCTTTGTTCCGTTTATCATCTTTTTAGGTATTTCCGCCCATTCGTTCGCCAATAAGTTGCTGATTCCGATGGATGATAGCCAAAAGAATCACCTGAAAGCCTACGGGGTAGCCTTCTGGGTTTTGAAGGCCTACAACACTGAGGTCGATTGGCTGCTCAACTACCGGGGCGGTAGTTTTATGGTTACCTACACCCAGAAATTTGCCACCGAAATGACGATCCGGGGCGTGAGCTTCGAGACCATTTCCGAAGGCCAGGCCGCCCAAATCCTGAGCGAAATTGCCGCACCAGACGCTAATATGGATGCCGTCAAACTGCAAAAGCCGCCAAAAATTGCGGTTTACTCGCCCAAATCGAAACAACCCTGGGACGACGCCGTCACGATGGTACTTACCTACGCCGAGATCCCTTATGATGTAGTTTTTGACGAGGAAGTACTCAACGGTAAACTGCCCGAGTACGATTGGCTGCACCTGCACCACGAAGACTTTACGGGCCAATACGGTAAGTTTTATCAATTTAAGGACTACCCCTGGTACCGCGAGCAAAAGCGTGAAGCCGAACAGATCGCCGACAAATTTAACTTCTCCAAGGTATCGATGATGAAACTCGCCGTGGTCACTAAAATTCACGAATTTGTTTCAGGAGGCGGCTTTATGTTTGCTATGTGCAATGCCACCGATACCTTTGATTTAGCGATTTCCGCCGCCGGGGTCGACATTGTGGAGTCGCCTTACGATGGCGATCCGGCTGATCCCCAGGCCAACAGTAAACTTAAATTCGATAACACGTTTGCGTTTAAAGATTTTCAAACTTATACTGATCCCTTCGTAATCGAGTTTTCGACGGTCGACAATCAGCCCCAGGAGCGCGGCCTAAACGAAGCGAACGACTACTTCACGCTGTTTCAGTTTTCGGCCAAATGGGATCCTATTCCTACAATGTTGACCCAAAACCATAAATCCCTGATTAAAGGATTTTTGGGGCAAACTACGGCCTTCAAGAACCAATACATCAAGCCTGACGTGGTGGTGATGGCCGAAACCAAGCAGGCCGGGGAGGCCCGTTATATTCATGGTACCTTCGGCAAAGGCTTCTTCACTTTCTATGGTGGCCACGATCCCGAAGATTACCAGCACCGCATCGGTGAGGAACCCACTGACCTCAACCTACACCCTAATTCAGCCGGTTACCGACTCATTCTCAATAATATACTTTTTCCAGCAGCGAAGAAAAAGAAGCTGAAAACATAATTGGAGTTTATTTGTTTAGGCCTCTTCTACAGTTAAAGAGCATGATTAAGTGCCAGTTTAAAAGCATAAACAAATAAACCCTTAAACAACCTTCACTTCAATCGGTACCACTCCCCGGCATTGCTGCGGGATTCTACCTGTCGTTCGAGGGTGTCGGGAAGGCTGGGGAAAAAGTCAATTCCCGTTGCTTTTTCTACCTGATCTATGGGTACCACGAAACTGGAAAGCCGGGCATCGGAAGGTGCGTTGTTTAGCAAGAAAGCGATTCCTTTTACGTAGGGTGGGTTGACATACAGCACGACTTTGTAAAATTGCCGGGGCACGGCCACCTGGTTGATTCGCCCGATGATGGGCAGACCGGGACCCAGCACCGGTCCGGTCACGACGTAAATCTTTTGATACTTATAGGCCCAGGCCCGCACCATTTTCTCCAGTTCGAGCCATATCCCGCGATTGAACTGCGGTTGCTGTGGGCAAATATTGCTCATATAAAAGGTTTCCTTCATCACCTGATACGAGTCCTTGAAGTCGGCGGCAGGAGCCATGTGGCCGCGGTCGAAGCCACTCTTGGTGTAGTCTGAGCTTAGCGCTGTGCCGCTCCGTATTGCCGGATCGGGCATGAATGCGTTTTCCCGCGTCTCGTTACCAGCGATTTGACCCTGTTTCAGGATATAGGCCACCCAGACCGGATTTTTGTATTTCTCGGCGTATTTGAGGGTATAGCCCACCCGCCGCACGATCTGGTCATTGGAACCGATAGCAGGCAGAAAAAAGTCAGGGTCATTGACAATTTTGGCCAGAGTAGCAGCCGAAAATTTCACCTCCGGTCTATCCTTGCTCGATTTATCATTAGAAGGGGATTTTTTTTCCCTATCGGAACGCGGCGCGGTCGGAGCCGCGTTACCGTTGTCGATGGCCAGCGTATCGTGATATGGCTCGGGTGCCCGATAGGGGTTTGGGCCGCGTTCATCGCCGGCAAGAATGGATTTTATTTGGGTCCAAAAGGCCACCACGGGTTGCGTTTTGCCACCAAAATGCAGGAACAGACCGATGGTAAAAAATATGATTAATAATAGAAGAGTGTTGTTGGGCAGCCGGAATCCTCGGCGGCGGTAGCTTCCCATGGTGGTTTGTACACTGAAATTTTAAAATATATAAACAAACAAAGGTAACCAAATTGGCTACGGCGCGAAAGCGGTTCCGTGCTGTTTTGCTGACTTTGAACGGGTCTGATTGATTAATAAACACACAGATTTTAAGCCATGAAAATTACAATCGTGGGCGGCGGGGCGGCAGGCTTCATGGCTGCTGTTACGGCTGCCGCCGAAAATCCGGCGGCCGAAGTAGTCGTTCTGGAAAAGAACCGCACGGTACTGAACAAAGTACGCATTTCGGGCGGCGGTCGCTGCAATGTCACCAACGCCAGTTTTGATCACCGCGTCATGGCTGCCAGTTACCCGCGCGGTGAGCGATTTCTTAGGAAACTCCTGCCCGAATTCGATGCCCGGGCTACGGTCGATTGGTTTGCAGCGCGGTCGGTAATCCTGAAAACTGAGCCCGACGGCCGGATGTTTCCTGAGAGCAACTCTTCGGAGACCATCATCAACTGTTTGCTGCGGGAAGCGGCAAAATTTGGGGTGCAGATCAAGACCAGCACCAGCATCAAATCTTATTTTTATAAAAATAACGAAGTCAACGGCGGCTCCTTTTTTCTAAATCTGGGGGATAGCGAGGTCATGGAAACCGACCGTCTGCTGATTTGTACCGGCGGTCACCCCAAGCGTGAGGGATTCGATTGGCTTGAAAGTCACGACATCGAAAGCCCCGTTCCTTCCTTATTCACCTTTAACACGCCGAGGCATTATCTGTTACCGCTCATGGGCGTTTCGGTGCCCGACGCTCTGGTCAAAATCGTGGGTACCAATCTGGAATGGCGGGGGCCGTTGCTGATTACACACTGGGGCGTGAGCGGTCCGGCGGTGTTGAAGCTTTCGGCCTGGGGCGCGCGCCATCTGGCCGAGCAGAATTACCGTTTTACCTGCAAAATCAACTGGCTTCCTCACATGAGCAGCGAGGCAGTCCGCACCTATCTAGGCGAGCAAAGACAGCAAACGCCCAAACAATTAATGCGAAGCCACGCCCATTTTGGCCTGCCAGTGCGACTTTGGCGGGCATTTCTGGAGCAAGTCAAGATTAGCGAATCCTTGCGATGGCTCGACATCAGCAACAAAGCACTCAATCGGCTCGTGGAAACCTTAACCAATAGCCAATTAGCCGTGGATGGAAAAAGCACCTACAAGGAGGAATTCGTGACGGCGGGCGGGGTGTCGTTGGCTGAAATCGATCAGTCTACCTTGGAAAGCAAGCGAATTCCCGGCTTGTATTTTGCCGGGGAGGTACTGGATGTAGATGGCATTACGGGAGGATTTAATTTTCAAAATGCCTGGACAACGGGCTATATTGCGGGAAAGATGATAAGCAGAGAAATTAAAAAGCCTATTGAGACTTTATGAACTACGAACAAATAGAGGAAACCGCCGCCTTTCTACGGGACCTAACTGAGGACTATACGCCAGAAATCGGGGTCATTTTAGGTACCGGCCTGGGCTCCTTGGCTGACGAGATCGACGTCGAGTATGAAGTCTCTTACGCCGACATACCGTACTTTCCCGTGTCTACGGTGGAGTTTCATTCGGGCCGCTTATTTTTTGGGAAGCTCTCGGGCAAGCAGGTCATTTGCATGCAGGGACGCTTTCACTATTATGAAGGCTATTCCATGAAACAGGTAGTCTTCCCTGTGCAGGTCATGAAACTTTTGGGGGTGCATACCCTGCTGGTTTCCAACGCCGCCGGGGGTATGAATTCCCTTTACCGGCTCAGTGATTTAATGATCATTAAAGACCACATTAGCCTATTTTTGCCGGGTAATCCGCTCATTGGCAAGAATATCGACGCACTAGGCGACCGCTTTCCCGACATGTGCGATCCTTATGATCCGGCACTCGTATCGATGGCGCTCGGCATTGCCCGCGAGCACGACATCAGGGTCCACGCGGGCGTGTACGTCAGCGTACCCGGTCCCACGCTCGAAACCCGCGCCGAATACCGGATGCTACGCATGTTGGGTGCCGACGCGGTAGGCATGAGCACCGTGCCCGAAATCATTGCCGCCCGGCAGATGAATCTCCGCTGCTTCGGGCTTTCGGTCATTACCGACCTGGGGATACCGGAGACGCTGGAAGTGGCGGATATTAACAAGATCATTGCCGCCGCCCAGAAAGCTGAACCTAACATGACGCTAATAATAAAAGCGATGATCGAACAGTTATAAAAATCAGGGCGCGGCCCTGTAGCAGGGCAGGAAAATAGCAAAAATTGGGTAAAAAATTCGTGATGAAATATTTTATTTTATATTTTCTGGTTGGCTCAAGTCTGCTGTTTTCAGGTTGCGAGCCCTCCCAATCTTCCTCGCCTCCGGCCCCCGAAGGAATGGTGTATGTGCCCGCCGGAGAGGATCAGGACGGAAAAAAAATGGAGGCATTTTTCATGGATAAAACCCCCGTGACGGTGGCGCAGTTCTCGGCTTTCGTCGAGGTAACGAACTATAAAACACAGGCCGAAACATTTGGCGACGCAGGCGTTTTTGAGGTCAGGACGGGTGAATGGTCGCTCCGCAAGAGCGCAGATTTCCGGTATCCCTTCGGGCCAGAAAATCCGGCAGCCTTGCCCGACCATCCCGTCACTCAGGTATCCTGGAATGATGCCGTAGCTTACGCCAAATGGGCGGGCAAGCGACTACCCAGTCCTGGTGAATGGTACAGTGCAGCAAGTTCCGGGCTCAAAAAAGAGGAGATTTATTCATGGGGAGGAAACAACTGGCTTGAAGAAGGAAAATTCAAGGCCAACTTTTGGCAGGGCAGCTTTCCGGTTTACAATACGGTCGCTGACGGCTATTTATACACCTCTCCAGTCGGGGCTTTCGGAACTAATAAGCTAGGGATGAGCGATATGGGAGGAAACGTCTGGCAATGGACCACGGCGTGGGAAGATGAAACTATTACGAACGAAAAGGGCGAAAAAATACAGGTAGGGGGCTCCTACCTGTGCGATCCGGCCGTTTGTCACGGCTTTAAAATGGGCAATACGGCTCATGCTACCGCCGAGACGAGTCTTTGCCACGTGGGCTTCCGCTGCGTCAAAGAAATTAACTGATCTTGATGACTTCGGCGGGGATATTGTGCTGAGTCACAATGTCACGCGTATATCGGACATGACCACGGGGGGCCATCAGATATAGTTTACCGCCCTTCATACTGGCCAGCTCGCTCAGGAGTTTCCACTTGGAAATATCCTTCATAAGCTTGTCCGTTTTGAGTGATACTTCGAGATAATGCTTATTGAACATATTGACCCCCGTCACATCCGGCGTAAAAATCAGATTATCCTGGGTGCGCTCGTAGGACTTAGGCGTTTCAAAACCTTCAATATTGGCCTTGATCTCCTTGAATCCATGTGACTGCGCCCATTTCACCACGTCTTCGATAAATCCGTCTTTTTCCATTGAGGCTAATTATTTTAAGCTTTTCCGTTGAAACGGGAAGCAAGTTGATACTGGTGAGTTGAGAACGCTTAAGGGATCCTCATTTTTTAAGCCAAAAAATTTTGGGGCAAGAAATAAAGATAGGTGCAAGGTACCTGTTTTTTAGGAAAATTCCTATATTGGCCCCTTTTTTTGATACGGATAACCTGGTTTTCAGGCGTCTTTACTGACTACCCTTTTCTCGATCAGAACAGCGTGTTGGGACGGGGCTATATGAGTGCCGTCCGCATTAGCGTACACTTTGGTAAATTCCGCGCCGAAATACAGGATAATGGACGAATAATACACCCAGAGTAACAAAATGATAATTGACGCCGACGTACCGTAGGTAGCACCCAGATTTGATTGTCCGATGTAGAAGCTGATGCCAAACTTGCCAATTCCAAAAAGAATTGCTGTAAAGCCAGCCCCGATAAAACATTCTTTCCACCTGATTTTACCATCTGGCAACACCTTGAAAATTACCGCAAACAGCGTAGTGATCACCACTAGGGTAATGCCCAGGTTGACAACATAGAACAGAATCACCGAAGCCTCGGAGAAATACTTTTCCAACCGGCTGCTCAGAGCATCCACTACGGCATTCACGCCAAGCGACACCAATAAAAGAAAGCCCAACGTCAAGATCAACGAAAAGGACAGTAATCTGGTTTGTAAGTATTTGAGCCAACCTTTCTCGGGCCTTGCCTCAATGGACCAAATGTAATTGATCGAACTTTGAATTTCGGCGAATACTCCGGTCGCGCCAATTAGCAATGTGCCAATCCCAATGGCTGCTGCGACACCCGACTTGTTGGACATGCTGGCGTTTTTTAATAGTTCCTGTACCTGCGCTGCCGCGTCTGCGCCAACGAGGCCGCTGATCTGCCCGAATATCTCTCCCTGAATCGCCTCCCGGCCGAAAAATATGCTCAGGATCGATATCATCACCAAAAGCATCGGAGCCAATGCAAATATGGTATAATACGAAAGCGCCGCGCTCAATTTCAGCCCCTGATCGTCCATGAATTGCATTCCTGCATCCTTAATAATATTAAAGTACTTTTTGACTACGTCAGGTATCTTCATTTGAAAGTTGGTTTGATTGAGGAGTAAATAAAGGGTGAGTGTTATAGTTCTACCAGTCGGACTGTTCGTCTTCGTGGGCCTTCAGGGCCCGGATCAACTCCTGCTCCGTCTTGGCATTATGTTGCACTTTGGCGAGTTCAATGCCTTTTTTTAAAATGATCTCGGCTTTCCCGTTGTCTTCATAAATAATAAAAAATTGTGCCGCCTGGTAGTAAGTGGGCAGATAGTCTGGAAATTTGGTCAGCAGCGTGTTGTACCAGTTCCGCGCCGTCACGCTATCGGTTTTCTCGTACTCAAGCGCCAGCGCGTAAACGTTGAATGGGTCATTCGGGTCTTCCTCGTAAAAGTTCAACAATTTTTCCAACAAAGGTGTTTTCATAAAAAAGTGTTATGCTTGCATACTATTATTTTTATTCCGTATCTTCGCAATCGAGGATACGGTAGTGTATCGATCAAGTTTTCCCAATCTTAAATCCAACCATGAAGATACTCGTTTGTATAACCAATGTGCCCGATACGACGGCCAAGATTTCATTCACCGATAACGACACAAAGTTCAACAAAACCGGCGTGCCTTACATCATCGGCCCTTACGATGATTACGCTCTGGCTCGGGCAGTGGAGCTTAAAGAGCAACTCGGGGCCACGGTGACAGTACTCAATGTTGGAGGCGCTGAGGGCGAGCCACAAATAAGAAAAGCCCTCGCCATTGGGGCCGACGATGCCATTCGGGTCGATACCGAGCCGCTGGATTCTTATTTCGTAGCGGCGCAAATTGCGCACATTGCCCGCGAGAACAGTTACGATCTGATCCTGATGGGCCGCGAATCCATCGACTTCAACAGCGGCGTGGTCCACGGGCTGGTCGGCGAGATGCTGGGCGTCCCCTCCTACTCGCCGGTCATGAAGCTGGAAGTCAGCGACGGAAAGGCCATCTTCGCCCGCGAAATCGATGGCGGCAAGGAAAACCTGGAAGCCGCACTGCCGTTGGTCCTGGGATGTCAGGAACCCATCGCCGAGTGGAAAATCCCGAACATGCGCGGCATCATGACCGCCCGCTCCAAGCCACTTAACGTGGTACCGCCCGCCGCGGTCGACGATATGACGACCCTGGAAAAAT
>JBBSSJ010000017.1:0-30115 GCA_038242095.1 Cytophagales bacterium | reverse complement strand
TGGCCTTTGGAACTTTTACGTAAAAAACTGATTTATAGTGTCGCAACAAGTCTAGTATAAGAGGAGAATATGAAAAATAGTGTTTTACTAGATACGAGTTTTTTTATCCGGCTGCTCAATGACGAAGGCCCACTTCACAAGAATGCTCGTGGTTACTATCGCTATTTTTTAGAAAATGATATTGTGTTAAAAATGTCAACAATATCTGTGGCTGAATACTGTGTACTTGGTAAACTAACTGAATTACCCTTAATAAATATTCATCTGGTTCCCTTTAATTTGGATCATGCAGAGCGGACTGGTGAATTTGCAAAAATCTTATTTGAAAGTAATAAGAAATCTAGAGAAAAACTTATGCTGAGAGCTATAATTCCCAACGATTCCAAGCTTTTTGCCCAAGCTGATCTGGACAAAAGTGTCCAATATTTCGTAACGTCTGATGCCCGATCACAAGCAACGTATAAATCATTAAATGAAATTTTACGTCCGAAATTCAGAATTATAGACATTGCCGAGCCTTACGGATATTTTTTTGGTGCATTGAATCTTTGGTAGCCACTTGGCAAATCACTCTTTTACTGCATCCCCAGCAATAGCTCCTTCAATACCGCTTGAGCGGCCCACTCGCGGTTGCCGGCTTGCTCGATGACAAGTGAACGCGGGCCGTCCAGTACTTCATCGGTGACCTTCATGTTGCGACGTACGGGCAGACAGTGCATGAACTTGCCGTTGTCAGTAAGCGCCAATTTTTCCTCCGTCATCATCCAACTAGGGTCATTGACGAGTACCTGACCGTAATTCGTGTAAGACGACCAGTTTTTGCCGTACACAAAATCCGCCCCTTCCAGCGCTTTATTTTGGTCGTAAATCACCTCGGCATTACCCAGAAATTCGGGCGCCAGGTCGTATCCTGGCGGGTGCGTCACGACGAGCTGCACGTCTATGCCGTTCATCCACTCGCAAAATGAGTTGGCTACCGCTTGGGGCAGCGCCTTAAAGTGCGGCAACCAGGCCAGCACTACTTTGGGGCGGGCTTTCACCTTGAATTCCTCGATTGTAATGCAGTCGGCCAGCGATTGCAGCGGGTGCCGCGTGGCCGATTCGAGGTTGACGATCGGTACGCCTGCGTATTTGCGAAATTGCTCGAAAACTAATTCCGCGTAATCTTTGTCGCGGTCTTTCAATTTGGCAAAGGATCGTACGCCGATCACGTCGCAGTACTGTCCGATCACCGCTGCCGCTTCCTTCACGTGTTCGGCGTTGGCCCCGTTCATAATGATCGGATTGCCCGGCTCGCCGTCTTCCATTTCCAGACCCCAGCTATCCTGACTTACGTTCAGGATAATGACGTTCATACCCAAATTTTGCGCTGCTTTCTGGGTACTTAGCCGCGTCCTTAGGCTGGAATTGAAGAAGAGTAAGCCGATGGTTTTGTTTCTGCCCAAATCCTGATCGGCAAAAGGATTGCGCTTGGCAACGATACCGCTGGTAACAAGTTGGTTGAGGTCGGCAACGTCGGCGGGAGAGATGAAATGGTTCACGTTATTGAATTGGCTTTCGGGTTAACGCGGGGCGCCCCGCGGCGTTAAGGGTAAAAAGGTTAACGGCCTATTAACTTCCCGAAAGAATGGCCGTCTGGCGGTCAAAAATTTCGGGAATTTGAACAGAGATTTCTTCTTTAAGCGCCTTCAAAAAAGCATCGGCTTCTTCTTTGCCGAGGGCGAGGGAGGGCAAGAGTCGCAACGTGTTAGCTCCGGCGACGCCCGTAAAAAGTTTGTGTTCGAAGAGCAGTTTGTTACGCAACTCTTTGACCGGAAAATTATATTCGATGCCAATCATTAGGCCGCGACCGCGCAGCTCTTTATAGCCGCCGATGCGTTGGATACCTTCCACCAGGTACTCGCCCATGCGGGCGGCATTGTTAATGAGGTTTTCGTCCTTCATGATGTCCAGCACCGCCACACCGGCTGAGCAGGCCAGGTGATTGCCGCCAAAAGTCGTTCCCAACAGGCCGTAGCTGGCTTTAAATTTGGGCGAAATGAGGACACCGCCAATTGGAAAGCCATTACCCATGCCCTTAGCCATCGTCATCAGATCAGGATGAATACCGCTGAACTGATGTGAGAAAAATTTACCCGTGCGCCCGTAGCCGCACTGCACACTGTCGAGGATAAGTATTGCCCCGGTTTCGTCGCACTTCCGGCGCAGCGCTTGCAGAAATTCGTCGGTAGCAACATGGATCCCGCCTACACCCTGAATTCCCTCCACGATCACGGCGCAAACTTCGTCATCGATGCCGCTTTCGGCGGCTTCTACGTCGTTGTAGGGCAAGAAAGTCACATGCTTATTGTAGTTGATCGGTGCTACGATCGACGGATTATCGGTTGCTGCCACTGCCCCGGCGGTGCGCCCGTGAAAGCCTTTTTCAAAAGCAACTACTTTCGTGCGACCTGTATGGAAAGACGCCAGTTTCAAAGCATTTTCGTTCGCTTCCGCGCCCGAGTTGCAAAGGAATAGTTTATAATCAGGATAGCCGGATAATTCGCCCAGTTTTTTCGCTAATTCCTCCTGCAAACCAATTTTAACCGAATTGGAATAAAAGCTGATGGCATTCATCTGCCTAGTCATCATGTCCACGTAATACGGATGGCAATGACCCACAGATATGACCGCGTGCCCGCCGTACAGGTCGGTGTATTTAATACCGTTTTCATCCCATAAGTAACTACCCCGAGCCTTGACGGGTTCTATATCATAAATGGGGTAAACGTCGAAAAGATGTGACATTTTTTTAGTTGAGAATCGCCCTTCGACTACGCTCAGGGCGACAGATTAAAGTTGAAAGTTATTATTTTAAAACGCAGCTGCTTTCAGCCGTAAACCTGCGGCTTCGGGCAGGCCAAAAATTAAATTCATATTCTGCACAGCCTGACCGGAGGCACCTTTGGTCAGGTTGTCAATAATACTGCTTATGAGTAATTGGTCGTCGTGTTTCTCCAAATGAACCAAACATTTATTAGTATTGACTACCTGCTTCAGATCAATCGCCGGAATACTGACGTGCGTAAATGGGTGCGGAGCGTAAAAGTTACGGTATAGTTCAATCGCTTCCTCCAAAGTACCCTCGTACTCAGTATAAACATTCGTCATGATACCGCGCGTAAAATCGCCCCGGTAAGGAATAAAATTAAAGGCCCGGTCGAAACCGTTTTGCAGCTTCTTTACGCTCATTTTTATTTCGGTCAGATGTTGGTGCGTAAAAGCTTTATAGATCGAGGCATTGTTATTCCGCCAGGAAAAATGCGTCGTCGCGCTAAGCGACTGCCCCGCTCCCGTACTACCCGTCACCGCGCTGACGTGGACTTCGTTTCGCAGCAATCCGGCTTGTGCCAAAGGCAACAGCGCCAGTTCGATACTTGTGGCAAAGCAACCGGGGTTGGCAATTTTTGTTGCTGTTTGTATTTTGTCCTTCTGCAACTCAGGCAAGCCATATACAAACCCCTCCGACTCATCGCGGAAATCGGTACTAAGATCGATAATTTTCACTGAACTAGGAACAGCATGCCCCGTCAGAAACTTCTTCGATTCTCCATGGCCGGAGCAGAGGAAAATTACTTGCAAAGTGTCGTCTCGCAATAAATTTGAAATCTCCTCACCCGAAAAAATCAAATCCGTATCGCCCAATAAATCGGTATGCGTGGCGTAAATAGGCTTTCCCGCCTGGCTTTTGCTGTGGGCAAAGGCCATTTTGGCATTGGGATGATTCAGGAGGATGCGAATCAATTCACCACCTGTATAACCCGCTGCGCCGATGATGCCTATGTTTATTTGGTTTTTGAGTAGCATACTGGTGGAGGTGTATCTCGCGGTAATAATGTAGTCGTGATTTCTGGTTGAGGAGTATAATACTTGGATAAATTACTATTATGTTTTTCAAAAGATTTTTCTTGGTAGTAAATAAGCTTAGAATATCTTTGTGTAAGAGGAAAAAGCTTTACTGAATCTTTCTGAGCAGACTGTATATAAGCGTTTACTATATTCACTAGTTTTTTAGAAAATGAATGGACATTTAAATCCCAAACATCCCCATTCTGAATCAAAATTAACTCATCATCATCATTTCTAATGCTACACATTTTTGGAAAATATGAATGCATAATTCTATTTCGGTATATATCAATAAGAATGCCTCTTTCATGGCTTTTTATATCTCCACTGAAAAATATTTGCAAGGCTACCCCTATATTTCTACCTGTATCTTCCAACCTATTACTTTCACTAATTAAAAAGCCAAATAAATCGAGTAGAGAAAATATAGATTGTGCTATTGACACTGTAAATCGGCCATAGCCTGAATCATCATAATTTGCTTTAATACGAAGCTGCTCTAAATCATGTAAAGCGTAAATTTTTACGTGCTCAAAGAACGATAGGAGGCTAGCTACTTCTTCATCCTTGTTTTTAAGGAAAGACGCATAGTGGACCAACTCTCTCAGTCCAGCTTCCGAGAGCAATTCTATTTTATCGTTAAGCTCTTCTCTAATTGTATCCATAAACAGGACTTTAGTGAAATTATGGTTTTTCATTCCCTAACTCCGTCACTTTCTGGTAAATCATCGACTGATTCGACGCCACCTTCGAGAAGCCGCGCACATCGTCGCCCGTCCAGGCGTTGTTCATTTCGCCGTAGCTGCCGAACACAGGCGACATCAAATCGAAATTCGATTCGATGCCCTCCACGTGGAAGCGGTACGGAGCCAAATATACCTTCACTTTACCCGTGACGTGGATTTGGGTGTCAGTCAGGAAGGCTTCGATGTTGCGCATAACTGGCTCGACAAACTGCCCTTTGTGCAGCAGACTGCCGTACCAGTTGGCGAGTTGTTCTTTCCAATAAAGTTGCTGCTCGGTCAGAACGTGCTTTTCCAGCGTGTGGTGGGCTTTGATGATAATCAACGGTGCGGCGGCCTCGAAGCCTACGCGGCCTTTAATGCCAATAATGGTGTCGCCTACGTGGATATCACGACCAATGCCGAAGGGTTGGGCGATCTCAGCCAGTTGCTGAATGGCCTGCACGGGCGTTTCGGTGCGTTGACCATTCAATCCCACGAGTTCGCCTCTGTCGAATTCCAGCGTGATCATTTCCGGTTCGCTCTTGGTGACTTGCGTTGGCCAGGCACTTTCAGGCAGGTACTGGTTCGAGGTCAGGGTTTCCTTGCCGCCCACCGATGTACCCCACAAACCTTTGTTGATGCTGTACTCGGCTTTCTTCCAGTCGCGCTGCACGCCCTTTTTGGTTAGGTACTCGATCTCGGCCTCGCGCGAAAGTTTGAGGTCGCGGATGGGCGTAATAATTTCCGCCTCAGGCATGATGATGCGGAATGCCATGTCGAAGCGCACCTGATCGTTGCCCGCTCCGGTGCTGCCGTGGGCAATGGCCGACGCGCCGATTTCTCTGGCGTACTCAGCTACCGCCACGGCCTGAAAAATGCGCTCGGCGCTCACCGACAGCGGATAGGTATTGTTTTTCAGGATATTACCAAAGACAAGGTACTTGATGCAATCGCCATAATATGCTGAGGTCCGGTTGATTGTCGTATGCTGCTTCACGCCAAGAGCATAGGCGTTGGCTTCGATTGTTTTCAACTCTTCATCCGAAAACCCGCCCGTATCCACCAATACGGAATAAACTTCATAGCCCTGATCTTCGGCCAGGTACTTTACACAATATGAGGTGTCCAGCCCACCGCTGAACGCTAATACTACCTTACGCATTTATTGCTGATTCGTTATTTGTTGATTCGTTTATTTGTTTAGGCGTTGAATCGATCAATTGAGATAGTTTCTTTGATTCATTACCAAACCCACTGCAAACTTAACACATCTATAACACTCCCTATTTTCCAAAAGAAAAGCCCCGCTTCGGTTCCTAACAGAAAACCAAGCGGGGCATTAAGGATCTAAATCCTAACAACCTAATAACTGACACCTAAACAAGCGTCGCTTCGGGTTTCTGTTTTTTGGCGGCCTCCGACCTTCGCAGCATGATGCGTTGCTTGATGCGCATCCAGCGCTCGTACAGTTTGGACTCTTTCAAAAAATTCCAGCCCGCCTCACCCTGTTCTTCTTTTTTCTCCGCTTCCTCGTGGTTGTACATCATGCCGGTGCACAGGCAGTTTTTGCGGCCGGTGCGGGTCAAAATGTCGTAGTTGACGCAGCTCGCGCAGCCTTTCCAGAAGGCTTCATCGGTCGTCAACTCACTGAACGTCACGGGCTCGTAACCAAGATCGGAGTTAATTTTCATCACGGCCAGGCTCGTGGTAATGCCGATGATCTTGGCGTTGGGATATTTCTTGCGTGATAGCTCGAAAGCCTTGGACTTGATTGCTTTGGCCATACCGCTGTTGCGAAAATTGGGCGAGACGATCAGGCCCGAGTTGGCCACGAATTTGCCATGCTCCCAGGTTTCAATGTAACAAAATCCCACCCAGTCACCTGCCTTGGTCGTGGCGATGATGGCTTTGCCTTCTACCATCTTCTCCATCAAATACACGACCGAGCGCTTGGCAATGCCCGTGCCGCGTTGCTTGGCGCTTTCCTGCATCTCAGCGCAGATCGTTTCGGCGTAGTGAAGGTGGTCTTCGGTGGCGACTTGTACAACGAAAGGGCTATCTTGAATTTCTTTATTTTTCATGATTCAGTACTGCATTGCCTCCTTGCGCGTGGCGCGTGGGAGAAATTTCATCCGGTTGGGACGATGAATTTCCAATAAGTAAAAAGAAAATAAAAGGGGCAGAAAGCATTTGCCACGTAGGCAAAAAGAGATTATAGGGTCCGGGTGGACCTAAATCGGAAGGGTGTCGTATGAAAGAAAGCAGGAATCACTTTTCTATTCAGGGAGTTAATTTGGTGGGTCAGCCATTCGGGACGAACGCTAACAAAACGCCACAAATCTTGCAATAAATATGCACACGTGCAATTAAACTGTAAATATATTTTTTGCGTTCACCCGTAGCACACCATTTTGAAATCCCATGAATCCACTCACCGCCAACGATCTGGTGTACGGCTACATCAACGGAATTTTTCCGATGGCCGACGCTGACGGTACCCTGTATTGGTATTCGCCCGATCCCCGCGCCATCATTCCGCTCGATACGTACCGGCCCTCGAAATCGCTTCGGCCCACGATCAATCAAAAGGTTTTTGAGATTCACATCGACCGTGACTTTGCGGGTGTCATGCGGCAATGCGCGGCCCCGCGAACGAAGGAAAAAGGTACCTGGATTTCAGAAAATATTATCGACGCCTACACCGCGCTGCACGATATGGGCTTGGCGCACAGCATCGAGGCTTACCAACATGGCCAGCTCGTGGGCGGACTGTACGGTGTCTCGATTGGCGGCGCATTTTTTGGCGAGTCGATGTTCCACACCGTCAGCAATGCTTCCAAGGTAGCCTTTCATGCCTTGATCATGCACTTACGCGAACGCAACTTTCGGCTGCTCGACTCGCAATTCATGAACGACAACGTGCGCCGCTTCGGCGCCATCGAAATCCCAAAACTGGAATACATGGGACGGCTTCGTAAGGCTATTGCCGTCAAAACCCGCTTCCGAGAACCTGACGACGTGCTTACCTCTCAGCAGTCGGCTTAAGTGCGGACGCTTGCAAAGTTCCTAAAATAAGAATCTCTTACTTTTGAAAGATATTTGATCCAAGAAAGCGCTTCATGCCCGACATCCAACCTATCTTAGTTATCAAATTTGGTACGGCCTCCCTCACCCGGCCGTCGGGTGAGCCGGACGAGCGGATTCTGGCCGATATCGCCCGGCAGGTGTCAGATTTGCATATGTTTCACCGCATCATCATCGTCTCGTCTGGCGCAGTTGGGGCCGGAAAGAACCACATTCAGGGCTACAAAGGCACGCTGACGCAGCGAAAAGCCGCCGCCGCCGTGGGTAATCCGCTGCTGATCGGGCTGTACGCGCGGCAATTTTTACAATACAAAATTTTCATCGCCCAAAGCCTGTGCGAACGGCGACACTTCGCTGACCGCCACCAGTTTCTACAGCTGAAAAGTACCTTTGAAGAACTCTGGCTCAGCGGCATCATCCCGATCGTGAACGAAAACGACGTGGTCAGCGACCGCGAATTAAAGTTTTCGGACAACGACGAGCTGGCCACGCTCATCGCGACCGGTTTCGGGGCACAGACGCTCATGCTGTGTACTTCGGTGGGTGGATTGATGGACGACAGCGGCCAAATCGTGCGGCAAGTTGCCGAAATCAACGATGCTTTTCGCTGGGTGAGGACCGATAAATCGGCCCTTGGGTTGGGCGGCATGGCCTCCAAACTTACCTTCACCAAGCTCGCCACCCGCATGGGTATCCGGGTAGTGATTTTTGGCCTCAATGAGCCGGATGGACTACTGAAAGCCCTGAAACTGGAAAGCGGCACTGTGTTCGCGCCCCAGGAAAGCACACTCTCGGCCCGCAGCCGTTGGCTGGGTAGCGGCGGCCTGGTAGCAGGGCGACTCCTCATCGACGAAGGCGCAGTTCGCGCTTTGCAAAGCCGCAAAAGCCTGCTGGCGGTCGGTATTCTAGCGGTTGAAGGTGATTTCGAAGTAGGAGAATTAGTAGAAATCTTCAATCTTGAGCAGGAAATGGTGGCCGTGGCGCGGGCACGGGCCGATTCGGCAGCCATCGTTTCCAACCTGAAAACCTTGAATTTTGAGGTGGCAAATGCGAGTGATATTGTATTATTTTGAAGGAGAAAGGAAGACAGGAAAAAAGGAAAACCAGATCATCCATTGCCCTATGCTTAAACTTGGGGCGCGATAAAAGTGACTATATATGAATGATATATTAGATGAGAGCTTGGTTGAAACTTACAATGCACAAGACAGGCTGGCCACCCAAACCGTATTCATAGCCGCTCGGCAGGCAGCCGCAGCGGTGCGGAATTTGAGCGATAGTAGGAAGGCGGCTTTGCTAAACGATTTGGCGGAGCGGGTTTTGGCGCGGCAGGATTTTATTCTGGCAGAAAACCAGAAAGACCTCGACCGCATGGACAACACCGACCCCAAAAAAGACCGATTGCTACTCAACGAAGCACGTATCGCGGGTTTAGCCCAAAGCTTGCGCGATGTGGCTCAACTACCCGATCCGAGCGGGAAAGTTTTGTTGGACAGAACGCTGGAACAGGGCCTGAAGCTGCAAAAAATTGCTGTGCCGATGGGGGTGGTGGGTGTGATTTACGAATCGCGGCCCAATGTGACCATCGATGTGGCGGCGCTCTGTTTGCGGTCGGGCAATGCCTGTATTTTGAAAGGCGGCAAAGAGGCTTTGCACTCCAATGCTGCTTTGGTCAGGATTATCCATGAATCTCTTGAAAATTTTGGTGTTCCTACCGCCGCCGTGTCGCTGCTGCCGACGGAGCGCAGCTACACCCAACAGATGCTCACCGCCACGCGCTACGTCGACGTTATCATTCCGCGCGGCTCGGAGGCCTTGATTCAGTTCGTGCGGAAAAACTCGCTGGTACCGACCATCGAAACCGGGGCGGGCGTCTGCCATACGTACGTTGAGCAATCGGCGGATTTGGAAAAGGCGCGGGCGATCGTCGTCAATGCCAAGGTTTCGCGGCCTTCGGTTTGTAATTCACTGGATACCATTCTTGTAGATCAGGCGATAGTGGCAACTTTTTTACCTGCTTTGAAAGAAGGATTAGCCGCCCACAATGTTGAGATTTTTGCGGATGAGGTAGCGTATCAAATTCTGCAAGCCGCTGAATATCCGTTCTTGCAAAAAGCGCAGCCCGACGATTTCGGTCGGGAGTTTTTGGATTTCAAATGCTCGATCAAAGTCGTGAAAGATCTTTCCGAAGCCCTGGCGCATATTCAGGAATACTCCTCGCGACACTCGGAAGCAATCGTTTCGGAAGATGTTACTGCCATCGAAACCTTCCTGAAAGAAGTGGACGCGGCGGCGGTGTACGCCAACGCCTCCACGCGCTTCACCGATGGCGCAGTCTTCGGGCTGGGGGCAGAAATCGGCATTTCTACCCAGAAACTCCACGCTCGGGGGCCGTTTGCGCTGGAAAAGCTGGTCACCGAAAAATGGATCGTGCGCGGCGACGGACAGGTGCGCGGGTAGCGCGCTTTTTTGTATATTTGGTAAAAGCATCAAAAAGTTTACCCCCCTTTTATGACCTCAACGATTGAAAAGGATTCGCTTGCGATCCTAACCCATGAAGCCACCGAACTCCTCAAAACGCTCATCGTCACGCCTTCTTTCAGCCGGGAAGAAGATAAAACGGCAACGCACCTCGAGAATTTTCTACAAAAGAAAGGCATTCCTTTTCACCGTAAAAAGAATAACATCTGGGCGCTAAACCAGCATTTCGACGCAGCCAAACCTACGTTGCTTCTTAATTCTCACCACGACACCGTAAAGCCGAATAAATCCTGGGCACTCGACCCTTTCGAACCGCTCGTGCGCGATGGCAAGCTATACGGATTGGGTAGCAACGACGCGGGCGGGTGCCTGGTGTCGCTGATCGCCACCTTCTGTCATTTCTACGCGCGGGAAGGCATGGGGTACAACATCGCGCTGGTGGCCAGCGCCGAAGAAGAGATTTCGGGTAAACAGGGTTTGGAAATCGTAGTGCCTGATCTGCCGCCTATCGCGTTCGCCATTGTGGGCGAACCGACCGAGATGCACCTGGCCGTGGCCGAGAAAGGCCTGCTGGTGCTCGATTGTACTGCCAAAGGAAAATCGGGCCACGCTGCGCGCGAAGAAGGCGAGAACGCGCTCTATAAAGCAATCAAAGACATTGAATGGATTATCGGCTATCACTTCCCAAAGGTATCACCGACGCTCGGGCCGATCAAAATGTCGGTGACGATAATCAACGCCGGAACGCAGCACAACGTCGTGCCCGACACCTGTGCCTTCACCGTGGACGTACGCGTGACGGAGCAGTACACGCTGGAAGAAATCCTGGCAGTAGTCGAGCAAAATATTCAGTCGGAGGTCGACGCGCGCTCGGTTCGGCTACGACCTTCGAGCATTCCGACGGACCACGCCATCGTGCAGGCTGGCCTTAGGCTGGGGCGCAACGCCTACGGCTCCCCCACTACTTCGGATCAGGCATTGCTGGACTGTCCCTCACTCAAAATGGGACCTGGCCACTCGGAGCGCTCGCACACCGCCGATGAATTCATCTACCTACACGAAATTAAGCAAGGTATCACGCAGTACGTGAGGATGTTGGATGAGGTAGTGAAGTAATCATCAACTTTCCGTCTTACAACCTTATCTCAAAAAGCGCCACGTGCCCGCTCTCGTAATGGGCGGGCAATCCATCGGTATTTTTCATTTGAGACATACCCAAAAAGTCAAACCCTGCCTTGGTGTAGTGTCGGATGAGTGGTAAATTCTCCCCGATCGTGTCCAGCCGTACATAATGCTTTCCCAAACTTTTGGCGTAGGCTGTGGCCCATTTTACGATGGTACCGACGAAGTTTTTCCCTCTAAAATCGGGATTGGTGGCAATGCGGTGGATGTAGATCGCAGCATCCGCGCTACTTTCCTGCCAAATCTGCTCGTCCTCAAAAGTAATGGCCCAGACGCAAGCGATCTTGTCGCCGATCACTAACTTCCATTGCCGGTTCTCGGCAATTTCGGTGGCTACCAGTTGCCTTTTAATCACCGGCCACACAACCGTCGCCTTTACTTTAATCTGATAGGCAGAAGCTTCGTCGTACAGTCGGAGAATATCGGGAATGTCGGCCTCGTTGCTATTTTCAATGCGCATTTTCAATGTTTTTTAGGGCAATTAACGCATCTGATTGCTGATGCTGCAACCCGAATTTTGCTCTTTGTCCACCCCTACTCTTTTTTATTATTTTCCTCCGCCTTTATCCATACGTAAGCCAGGGTAACATGGTGCGACCAGCCCAGTTGCGGATGGCTGCTGGCGGCGTAATCCACAGCAAAGTTACCGCCCGCGTAGCCCAGACCGAAATGGTTAGTGTAGGGTTTGGAGGCAATGCCGGTTCGGAAAAATAGCTTTGGGATCGCCTCGTACTCAATTCCGGCCCGCAATGAGGCGGGATAGGCGGTGTTCTTGACAAATTCGCCACTCAGCCTAAGTGATTCGGTAGGAACATAGGTCAGGCCTGTCTTCATAACCGTTGGCAAACCTTCCAAACCTTCACCCGCGAAACTGCTTTGCGTCAAATTGTACAAGTGTGCACCCAAAAAAACCGTCGAACTGAGTTGGGCGATCCCCCCCATTTCCACAACCAGCGCTTTCTTGCTTAATGACACAGAATTCGCGTTCACAGCGATTTGACGGTAGTCGGCTTTCAGGCCGAGGCTAATGCGGTTGATGCGGTGCGCTACGCCCAAGCCGAATGACATTTCATTATAGATTTGATCCCCAAATCGCTGCACCGAAAATCCAGCGGCTAAGTCGTCGCGAAGCGGCAAAACCGCGCCAAACGCCAGCGTACCGACGCCCTGAAAACCGTGGTAAGAATCGTAAGAGGAGAATACCGAACGCTCGCGCTGCGTGGCGATACCCGCAATATTATTGACCAGCGCAAAGCGGTCCGACTGCGCAACCACGGTCTGGGCCATGCCCCATGCGCGAGCACCCAACGGAAAAGACTCGGCGGTTTGTGCAAAAACGGCTGGTGAAAAACCACCGGAAAACAGAATCAGCAGATACAATTTCCGGTCGGGCATAGCAGATTTATTTAAACTTACGCTGCACGATGGTCATTAGGTCCGCGACAACGGCACTTTTAGTATCCCACTTATACTCGGGAGCCAGTTCTTCCAGCAAGTACTTGCGGGCGTCTTCCAGGTTCTCGGCGCGGTCAAGTCTGCGGATGGCCTCATCGAAGGCGTTGCTGTTTTTGTCAAAAAGCTGATTGACAAACATGAACCGTTGCCCCAGCGCGATGCTGCCCATAATCTTATCCACCTTCATAGACACGTTACCGTAGGCAGATTCGCGGGCGGGTGCTGGCAAATCAACTTTGAAACGGTTGTTAATCGAGTCGGTACGGCTGTACACGCCGCTCGAATCACCGGTGGAGGTAGCCGGAGCCGACATGGCGCTTTCGCGGGTAATATTCACTTGGGCGAACTCGACAACCGGCTCCACGCGAGGCGCGGGTGCCGGCGTTTCTTCGGTCAGAGCGGTATCAAAAAATGACTCGTTTGCCGGAATCTGGGTGGTGGCTTCTTCCATGTCGACCGTTTCGGTTTCCACTTCTTCCTCTTCTGAATATTTGCCGTCGGTAAGCTTATGCAAATCGAGGGGCTTAACGGCAGAAAATTGCGCTACGTAGGGGGCGATAGCATCCAGCGAAGTACCGCCGTTTACAATCTCGGCGAGCCAGTTCAGGGCCTGATTAACGTAAACAAATTCGGTGCCGCTATCGGTCAGGCGGAGCATGAGCGCTTTGGCAACACCTGCGTGAATGTGCGTGTACTTGGTCAGTTCGCGGGCTTTCTCCGTAGTGAAAGTAAAGTCGGGCATGGCCCGGAGTTCCTGCTCAAAGTAGTCTTCGGGCGCTAGCAATAGCCGGAGAGCATCTTCGGTGGCATCGACCAACATTGGGCGCAGCTCGTCGGGACGTAAGCTGATGTGCCGCGAGACGGTGTTCATAAATTCCTGCAATGCCTTTTTAACACCCTCGTTGCCAAAATCGAAATAAGGGCTGCGGAACGCCTCAGCGTCGGCTCTCCACTGCTCGAATATTTGATTTACTATTCCCAGATTTACCTGTCGCAGGGGCGTGAGCGTCAATAAATCCTGACCACTGAAGGTCGATTGGTTGGCGATATGTCCCTCAAGAACCTGAGCGGCAAAATCTGAGGCGTATTGTTTAAGATCGGTATGATTCAAGGTGCCGGGCATAGCTGATGGGAGTACTGGGCAACGTTGGGCATTTGGTCCCAAGCTGCGGACTTTTTGTTATTTTAATTATTATTTCAAATTAGCCACGCTACTTTTGCCAATAGTTCATGGTCTGGCTCACGAATCATAGCAGCAGGCAAAAGTAATGAAAATGGCGCGTTTAGTTTAGTCAGCAGACACCAACTCAACCAAGATGTTCGTCGAACCACTCCGAGGAAAACACCCCGTCCACCCGCGCTCAGGTTGGATCGAGGTGATTTGCGGCTCTATGTTTTCAGGCAAAACCGAGGAACTGATCCGTCGCCTCAACCGGGCCAAAATCGCCCGCCAGAAGGTGGAAATATTTAAGCCTGCCCTCGATAAACGCTACCATCAGATCGACATTGTCTCCCACAACGAGAATTCGATCCACGCCACGCCCGTCGAAAATGCCGCCGACATTTTGCCTTTGGCGGGCGACTGCGAGGTAGTCGGGCTGGACGAAGCCCAATTTTTTGACGAAGCCATCGTGGAAGTTTGCACGACCTTAGCGGACGCCGGCAAACGCGTCATCGTGGCGGGGCTCGACATGGATTTCCAGGGACAGCCCTTCGGCTGCATGCCCCAATTGATGAGCATCGCCGAATACGTCACCAAAGTCCACGCGATCTGCGTGGTGTGCGGCGACGTGGCCTCGCACTCCTACCGTATTGCCCCCTCCCGAGAACGGGTACTGCTGGGCGAAACGGATGTGTACGAAGCCCGTTGCCGACGCTGTTTCAATTTGGGCAATCAAGTCAGTCCACTCATTTGATTTAAGCTACCTCTTTAATTTTGAACGCATTGCCATTTACCTCTACTTTATCCTCGGCCTTTTTGTCTTTCATGGCGTCGAAGATTGGGGCCGATGTGGAGATTCCTTTTATGGTCTGTCCTTCGTACTCAAAGTCGCCACTAATACCCACCAGAAACGTAAACTTGTCAGTCTTAACTAGCGCGCCCGACTTTACCTGATCGAAGGAAGACGTAAAATCGACGCGGTTAAAGAGTGCGGCCGATTCTTCCAAAAAATCGAAGTGTTCCTGCATATCCTGCATCTCGTTAAGCATCTCCTGCTGATTTGATCCGTAGGTTTCGCTCATGTTGTCGTCGGCGTTGCGGCCCGCTGCCTCGCGCAACCGCCGCATGTCGTCCTGCGCCGCATCCAGTTTGTTGTTCAAATTTGCCTTACAAGCCGCTACAATTTTTTGCTTATCCATCTTATTAATTTTGAATGATTGAATTTTGACCTAGGGGCGCCCCGAGGCGGTCGCCAAAGCGATGATAGAATAGAGGGTGATTATGTACCATCGCTTCATTATGAATCTTGCCACCACTAAAAAAACTACGCCAGATATGAGCGGCGCGTCCGCAAATATCTCATAATGGCACGGGACACCCCCTCGTATTTCATATCTACCTCCCTACATATCGCTCAAAGAATTCGTAAATCCTCAGAATACGGTCGATGCGCTGGCGGGGGTTACCAGTGCGGCTTAGCTCGTGGGTAGCGCCGGGCATCCGAACGTACTCCACTTCTTTACCCAAAATTTTCAGGCTCTTGTAAAGCAGCTCACTTTGGATTACGCCCGTGCGGAGGTCGTTTTCACCGTGTTTGATGAGCAGGGGGGTATTGATATTTTGCACGAAGGTCTGGGGCGAATTGGCGCGCATCGAAGCGGCTGCTTCCTCCTCCCACGGGTAGCCGCCGAAGTAGCCCGGCACCAGCCGCCAGGCGTTGCCCTCGCCCATAAACGTCGTCAGTTCATACACACCGCGCTGGGCGAAAGCCGCCTTGAAGCGGTTGTCGTGGCCCACGATCCAGGCCGTAAGGTAGCCCGCGTAGGAGCCGCCGGTGATGACCTGCCGTGCCGTATCGACCCAGGCCTCTTTGGCGGCTTCGGTGGTGGCGGCCAGCACGTCTTCGGCGGGGCCGGTGCCCCAGTCGCGGTAGTTGGCTTTCATAAAATCGACGCCGTAGCCGCCCGAGCCCCGTGGATTGGCGTAGACAATGCCATAGCCTTGTGAGCACAAAAACTGGAATTCGTGCCACATCGACGCTTCGCCCGGTCCCCACATCGCCGTGGGACCGCCGTGCATTTCCAGCACTAGCGGGTACTTTTTCCCCGCTTCCAAGAAAGTAGGCTTCATAATCCAGTAATCGATCGTCTGGCCTGCGGAGTTGGTAAGCGTCCGTTTTTCGGGGTAGCTCAGAGCGCGGGTTTTCACCCAATTAGTATTATGGTGGCTGAGTTGGGCTTCATTTTTAAAGGCGAGATCGGCCCGATAAAGCTCCGATGGATTGGCTATTTCTGTCTTGGCATAAAGTACCTCAGTGCCGGAAATGGCAAAATCTGTAACACCAAACAGAAAATCCGTCAGTCGCTCCACCTTACCCGACGGCATTTCCATGCGGTAGGCGGGTGCCCCACCATTGGCCGAAGCTGAGAAGTAAAGTCCCTTACCATCTTTGGCCCAGGTCAGATTTCCCACCGAGCGGTCAAAATCAGAAATTATCGGCTTTTTCAATTCTGCCATACTCAGCACGCCAACGTGCCCCTGATCCAGCAGGCCCGAGCGTATCGGGGCCAGCGACGTGACAAACGCCAGGTACTTGCCATCCGGCGAAAAGCTGGGTTGGCTGAAGGTACGCGTCGGATCGGTGAGCAGCGTGAACCAGCCGCTACCGTCGGCGTTGACGCGCACGATGCGGTTGCGGAGCGAACGGTCGGGATGCATGAGGCTGTCGCCCTGGGTAATCAGCACGATGCGACCCTCCGGGGTCCACTCGGCTTGTCCGTAGTTGTAGTAGCCGTGCGTGATCGGCCTGGGCGTGGCGTCTTGTTTTATCTCTACGGTATACAATTGCCCAAAAGAAATCTCGGGCTGCGTGGTGGACTCCGCCAGAAAGTTCAGCCGGTTAATGACCTTGGCTTTTTTATCTTCGGTGTCCTTTTGCAGGAAAGCGCGCACTTCGGCCAATGAGCCGTCGGGGTTAGGCTTGATGTCTTTGGAAGGTTTCACAAAAGTATTGTCCGCAAATCCCGGCTTTTCCAGCGACCAGGCGGGCAGTTCTTTCTTAGGATTAATAATCGAATCCTTCATCATCTCATCCATCGAAAGTCCGGCTGAAAACAGAATCGTCTTCCCGTCTGGTGACCATTTGGGGCTAGCCGCTCCGTAGTCGAGCTTCGTCAATTGCCAAGCCTCACCGCCGCGCATCGGCAGGACAAAAATCTGGCTTTTATCTTTGGCCTTCCGCACAAACGCGATCATGCTCCCATCCGGCGACCAGACAGGTTGGCTGGAGCTTTCAGGGCCGTAGGTTAGGGCCAGCGGTTCTTTTTTGTTTTCGAGGTCGACCAGGTACAGGTGCGTCCGATACTCGTACTCAAACTTTGCGTCGGGCATTGCCTCGGTGGTACTCAAAGTATACACCGCCTGCTTGCCCGAAGGCGCCATGGCAATCGCGCCGACCTGCGCGATGCGCGTCAGATCGGTAGCTTTTACTTTTTCTTTGGTTTGGGCCTGAGCGGTAAATCCTTCGGCTACGCTCAGGATGACAAAGAGAAGGAGGAAGATTTGCTTCATTTTTTGAGGTAAATAGAAATAAATTATTAGCTTAAACCTGCTTGGCAAATATAATTCTTTTACGGACCAATGGACAAAGAAAGCGAAAGAGGCCACCTTCCGGCGGCCTCTCAGTAGTATTCCAAAGTCAGAATTGTGTTACGCGCTCACCTGATTCATTACTTCCGTCTGCTTGCGGATCGACTCCATGTGCACCAGTTTGAAGAGCTCGTCCACCAGATTGGGGAAAAGATTCAGACTGTTGCCCCACTCGGCGCGGGTATTCAGGATTTCGCGGAAGCGGTCGACCTGGTAGGCCGACACGTTGTTGTCACGCTTGTACTCGGCAATTTTCTCGACCAGCGACATGCGGGCGGCCAGCGTTTCGAGCAGTTCGCGGTCGAGGTTGTCCAGCTTCTCGCGGATGATTTCGAGTTGCGTCTGGTAGTCTTCGCCGTACGATTTCTTGCGGACGTGTAATTCGTGGAGCATTTCGCCCAGCGCTACGGGCGTGAGTTGCTGCGCGGCGTCGGACCAGGCTTTATCGGGGTCGCGGTGCGACTCGATAATGAGGCCGTCGTAGTTAAGATCCAGCGCGCGCTGCGTCACTTCAAAAAGCAGCGACCGCTTACCAGCCATGTGGCTCGGGTCGCCGATCATCGGCAACTGTGGAAACAGCGTTTTGAGCTCGATGGCGATGGGCCACATCGGCGAGTTGCGAAACTTGGTCTCCTGGGCGTTGGAAAAGCCCCGGTGAATGGCGCCCAATTTCCTGACACCCGCCTGATTGAAGCGCTCCAACGCACCGATCCACAGTTGCAAGTCGGGATTGACGGGATTCTTAACCAATAGCGGCACGTCCACGCCTCTCAACGCGTCGGCCAGTTCCTGCACGTTAAAAGGGTTAACCGTTGTCCGCGCGCCTACCCATAGAATATCGACGCCGTATTTCAGCGCAAGCTCGATGTGTTGCGGATTGGCTACTTCAATGGCTACGGGCATTCCCGTTTCTTTCTTGACGGTTTGGAGCCAGGGCAAGGCCGCTTCGCCCATGCCCTCGAAGCTACCGGGACGGGTACGGGGCTTCCATACGCCCGCCCGAATGACGTGCGCGTAGCCCTCATTCTTGATTTGTAAGGCGGATTCCACCATTTGTTCCTCAGTTTCGGCACTGCAAGGCCCGGCGATCACCAGGGGCTTGCCGTCGGTATTGATCCAGCTACTCAGCGGCAGGATGTCTAACGAAGCATTCATATTCTACGACTTGGTCTAAAAAGAAAAAAAATAAATAAACATTACGTACTTATTCGGGGTATTTCAGGGCGGGGTTTTAAACCCCTTTTACTTTTGTTGTTCCGACAAACACTAGGCTGTCAATAATTAGCTTGAATCTAAAAAAAATCATAGAATCAATAGCTGTTTAAACTAAGGATTCGCGTTAATATTATGATCCTTTTACCTACTTTAAATGAATAAAACGGTATAATTGTCCTTCTCAACAAGCAAAAAACGATGACCCCGGCTACCCAGCAGAAACTTTCCCCCGCCCTATTCGAAGATACATCCGTGGCTTTCGCCGCCAAATCCAACGCCCAATTGCGCAAAACCTATTGGCTTTTTGCGATGATGAACAAGGCCGGACTGGTAAATTTAGGCACTTTTTTCATAAAACTCGGCCTGAGACTACATTTGCCCATAAAAAATATCATTCGTAAAACGATCTACGAGCAGTTTTGCGGGGGTGAAACCATTCAGGAATGCGAGCCCACGATCCGGGAACTGGCCGCTTCGGGTATTGGTACTATTCTGGATTATTCCGTCGAGGGCGAGGACGACGAGGCGGTCTTCGAAACCACAACGGCTGAGTTGCTGCGTACCATCGATCGGGCGGCAGCTTCCAACGATATTCCGTTTACGGTATTCAAGGTGTCAGGAATTGCTTCCAATGCCATTCTTGAAAAAGTCCAAAGTAAAAAGACAATGACCGCCGACGAGCAAAAAGCCTACGAGCGCGTGCAGGAGCGCGTCGACCGGCTGTGCAGTCAGGCGCACCTGCGTTCGGTGCGGATTTTCTTCGACGGGGAGGAAAGCTGGATTCAGGAGGTGATCGACGATCTGGCCTATGCCATGATGGCCTGCTACAACACCCGGCAGGCCATCGTGCTGAATACCTACCAGATTTACCGTCACGAATCGCTGGAGAACTATAAAAACGCTTATCTGAAAGCCCGAAAGGAGCATTATTTTCTGGGCGCCAAGCTTGTGCGCGGGGCCTACATGGAAAAAGAGCGTTTTCGGGCGCGAGAGGGCAACTACCGCAGTCCGATTCACATTTCCAAGGATGCCACCGACAACGACTTCGACGCGGCGATCGATTTCTCGCTCGAACACATCGAACTCATCACGGTTTGCCTCGGGACGCACAATGAACAAAGCTGCCTGCACTGCGCCGAAAAAATGGCTAAAATCGGTCTAAAGCCCAACGACCAACGGGTTTGGTTTGCGCAACTGCTGGGCATGAGCGACAATATTTCCTATAACTTGGCGCATCTGCACTTCAATGTAGCCAAGTATGTTCCCTATGGTCCGATTGATTCCGTAATGCCCTATCTTTTTCGTCGGGCTGAGGAAAACAAGTCCATTGCCGGACAGAGCAGCCGGGAGTTTCTGATGGTGAAGCGTGAAATAGACCGCCGGAAAATCGGTGCTGTGTAAGCCCAAAAAAAGGTCTAATTTTGCGCCATGATTCAGTCTAAGAACCCCACCAAGTACCTTCTCCTAAGTTTTCTGCTGATCGGCATCGACCAGGCTACCAAAATGCTGGTCCACCAATACATGCAGCCGGGCTTTCCGGGGCAAATTTCGCTGATCGGTGACTGGCTGAAGCTGCACTATGTGCTCAATCCCGGCATGGCGTTCGGCATGCAGCTGGGTCACGAGTACGGCAAACTTTTCCTGACGCTCTTCCGGCTCGTGGCGATGGGGGCCATTGCCTGGTACCTCGTCAATCTGGCGCGGCGAGGCGCGGCTCCCGGCCTGCTGTGGGCGATGGCCTTGATTCTGGCCGGGGCCGTTGGCAATGTTATCGACAGTACTTTCTACGGTGTCTGGCTCGACAACGCGCCTTACGGCTCGTCAACGCCCTATTTTCACGGGCAAGTGATCGACATGATTTTTGTGGATTTCTGGGAAGGTTTCATACCCGATTGGGTGCCGCTTTGGGGTGGGCAATACTATTCCACGCCTATATTCAACGTCGCCGACTCCTGCATTTTTATCGGTGTTTGTACTATTTTGATATTCCAAAGCACCTTTTTCACGCACAGTCCCAGTGGTGAAGTGGTGGCGGATACCGAAGACAGGGTGTACTCGGAGGAGGATGGGACGGCATCCCAAATTTACGAAGACTACGGCCCCGACGACGGCAATCCGTACTTTCCCGAAAGCCCCGAAGTCGGACCGGGCGCGCAACTTCCCGCCGATCCCAAGTTTCCTGAGGACAGAAAAACCGAAGATTAGGGTGGCAAGTGGCGCGTGGAAATGGCTATTGCGTCATATCCAGCGGCGAAAAGTCTTTGAAAGCACGCTTAATGGCTTTATCATTGGCCTCCTTTTTATTCTCCCAATTGGCGTCCAGTTCCAGGGCGACCAACCCTCTCAGATTCATCAATGACCGAAAATCGTCAAGTTTGCGGATAAAATCGTTGGTCCGGCGGGCAGATTTCAGCGAGTACTCGCGGGCAAAAATTTCCCCCTTGTTTTGCAACTCGCTTTTCTTCTCCATCACGTAATTGAAACGGTCCAGCAGGTCTTTCGTGGAACGGCCAATGACTTCCGTGGCTTCCAGCGTACCGATGGTCATCACCGTCGTACCGCCCACGGTCGTGATGCTATTCTTAACTCCGGGGCGCGTGGGGCCCGCAATTACCGGTGCCAGACCCGTGGTCGCTCCCAGCGTGGCGTTCAGCACAGAGCGGTGTTTCTTGCCCTTTTTGGCGCGGCGGTAGGCTTTCTTCAACTCCTCTTCCTTTTCCTTCATCTGTTCCAGCAGTCCCCAGGCGTTCACCAGTCCGCTCCGGTACAGGGCGTAATTGTAGACATCGCGCTCCGCTTCATTTACCGTATTTTCAATGTTGAAATGAATCATGCGCTCAGCGCGGTTCTGGGCTTTATCGAGCACATAAAACGTAATATCGAACGCCAGTGAATCGAAAGGGTCTTTCACAAAATCGTAGCCCGGCGTCCAGATGAACTCATACTGCGTGGGCGCATTTTTGACAATCGTTTTTTGGGGAACATTGGGATTGTCGGAGACAAAATCGAAGGTCGCGATATCGTCGTCGCCGTTGGGATCCGATAAGAAAAACTTAATATTGATGACGCTGTTCTCCATACTTTTCACCCGATTGAGGTTCGGCACGACCGTGATTTCGGGTGGCAGATCCATTTGCGTAGCTTCCAGCTTAATACGGCCTTTGGTGCGGGATTTGGCGGGCTGATCTTCCACATAAAAATCCACGTAACGCGCTCCTTTCCGCAAAAAGTTAAACTGCGTAAGCGAAGGCTCCCAGGTCACTTCGCCGCTGGCCGAAATCTTCATCCCCTCGGGCATCTGCTCGGCCACGGGAAGGAAAACGAAGGGATCACTGTCGGGATCACGAACGGCGTTTTTATCGATCTGATACGTATTCATCGTTTTGTACTGCACATAGAATGGGCGCAACTCATCTACCTCGGGCGGACGGTTGACGTGCATGACTTTGAACGAAACCTGCTGCGTGACGCTCTCGCCCGCCGCGTTGATTGCCTCGAAGACAACCGGCAAAGACCGCAGGCTATTGATCCGGTCAGCCAGATCATAGGGGGGGGTCCAGATGAACCGGCCCAACGAGTCAAAAATCATATCCTTTTGGTGGCCTTCGGTGATTGAGAACAATACGATGTCGGACGTGCCACCTCGGGCCTTCAATTGAAAAGATATTTCCTTGCCTTCGGGGACGATGTTCCAGTCGGGCGCGTTGGGCAGCACAATTTGCAGCGGCGGGTTGCCGCCAGTCGATTCCTGAGCCACAGCCTGATTTATAATTATTCCGAGGAAGGCTAATATTAAAAAGCTGAGACTTTTTGCAGAAAGAGGTATTGAAAGAAGATCGTTGTTGGCTATTTTATTTATAATAAGCGCCTGTATTCTAGCGATTTGCATTTTCATTCAAATAAAAAGTTTTTCTGCCGGCTTTGAAATTAATAGCCAGCTTCAATTTTCAATAAAAAAGAATGATTATCTGATTCTAAACGCAAAAGTACTAAATCCCGTGTCCCCAGCGGTCAGACAAGGCGATTTACACCTAATGAACCCCGCGCCGTCAGCAACGGGTTCCCATGCTTTTCCTTTTCCAAGGTTCATAAAAAAAGCGAAGTACCTGTGTACCTCGCTCTTTTAGGATAGGAAATCCTACCGCTTTACTTCTTCGGAGCAGCACCTGCCGCCGGCTTAGGCGCGGTGGTCGGTGTGGCCGCTGATGCAGCTTTGGGATCGACACCCATTTGCTTCAGCACGAGGTCAGTTACATTGTTATCCTCTGCCCCCACGTACAGCAGTACCGGCGTGGTGCCGGGACCTGCGTCCGAGTTCATGATATACAGGTAGTTGTTGGCTTTGCCCACTTCCTGGATGGCAGTATTGATCTTATCCATCAGGGGAGCCATCAGCTTTTGCAGTTTTTCCTGCAATGACCTTTCGGAGTTGCGCTGCAGGTCCTGAATCGAGGTTTGCAGGTTCTGCAACTCTTTCTCCTTATCAGCCCGCAAAACATCAGCCATCGTAGAGGCACCTTTATTATAGACGTCCAGCTTACCCTGGAATTCCGTGTACTTATCTTGCAGGGCCTTGTCGAGTTGGGCCTTGGTAATTTCTATTTCGTTTTGAATTTTTTTGCTGTCGGGGTGGGCCTCCACAATAAAATCGACGTTGGTATAGCCAATTTTCGTAGCAGAAGTTGAAGCGGTGGTCTGCGCGAAAAGCGACGTGCTGGCCAAAGCAAAAACCGCTATCAGGGCAATCAATTGTTTTTTCATCGGTGTTGTTTATTTATTTATTTAGGTTTTTTGGTGGTACTGGTTTGGTTGGGTGTGCTGGTTGGTGAGACTGCCGTGGCGGCGGCGGGTTTAGTGTCAAGTCCCAAATCCTCCATCACGTAGTCGGTGTAGTCGTGCCTCGGGTTGCTGTACACGATCACGACGTCGCTCGATTTGTCAAACAGAAAATCGAGCCGCCGCTGGGAGCAGACCTTTTCAATCGACCTCTGAAGGCGCTCCATCACGGGTTTCATCAGGTCTTTTTTCTTCTCGTACATCATCCCGTTCATGCCGAATACCTTATTGTTGTATTCGCGGGCTTCGAGTTCCTTTTCCCTGATTTCGTTTTGACGCTTGCGCTTCAACTCGTCCGTCAGCAGCACTTCTTCAGCCATGTAGGCCCGTTGCAAGCGGTCGATTTCGGCGCCTTTTTCCTGAATCTCTTTCGCCCAGCGTTCCGAGAATTGGTTCATCTCCGAATCAGCCTTCTGATATTCGGGCATTTTGCTGGTGATGTACTCCATATCCACGTAGCCAAACTTCTGAGCCTGAACACCTATCGACAAAACGGACGACAAAAGTACTAAAAATACGGTCTTCTTCATGCGAAGTGTCTGCTTTTTTGCCATTTATAACGAAGTCGGTTTGGCTTTATTACCGAATTTGCTGTCCGATAGTGAAGTGGAACTGGCCGCCGCTGCGGGTCGACGCCCCCTGGATTTTGTCGAAGCCATAGCCCCAGTCAATACCCAGCAGACCGAAGGCCGGCATGAAGATACGCGCGCCCACACCCGCCGAACGCTTGATGTCGAACGGATTGTAGTCGCGGTAACTACCCCAGTTGTTGCCGCCTTCCAGGAAGCCCAGCAGGAAGATCGTCGCCTGCGGGTTGAGCGATACGGGGTAGCGGAGCTCGGTCACGAACTTGTTGTACACTACACCGCCACCACCCAGGAGTTGACCGTTCTCATTGAGCAGCCCCACCTTACGATCTTCGTAGCCACGCAAGCCGATGATATCCTGATCGGCCAGGGCAAACGAGCCCTGCCCGGCGAGTCCTGACCCACCCACAATGAAGCGGCCAAAGGGACTTAGCCCAACTTTGTCGCCGTAACTACCCAGGACTCCCATATGGGCGCGGGCACTCACCACGAGTTTGCCGGTGATGGTGGCGTACCAGCTGCCGTCGAACATCCACTTGTGGTATTCCACAAGTTTAAATTTATCCTGCACATCGCTGAAATCCTGCTTGCGGAAGGCAGAATAAGGCGGCGTGAAAGTCGCCGACAGCGAAATGTTGGAGCCTGAGCGCGGATATTGAAAATCACTCAGCGTGTTGCGCGATAGCGTGGTATTAAATGTAATGTTGGTCGATTTACCGTTGCTGTAACCTATGCGGAAAAAGTCGAGGCTATCGAGGCGGTAGCGCTGGAACGACAGCGCGTGGCTCAGCACCAGGAATCGGTCCGGCTTTTTGAGGCGCCGACCCAGTGAGAAAGTCAGGCCGTTGTTGTAATACGAACCCAGGAAACTCTGCTGACCCGCCGACGGGCGCTGGCCACCGCCACCGTACAAAGAACTGTAATCAGCGATCCGGTACACGGTACGGGTCAGGGCTACGCCCAGGTTGATGGGTTTCTTACCCCCAAACCATGGCTCGCTGAACGACAGCGAGTAGGTTTGGTACTGCCGCCCGTTGGCCTGGAACCGTACGGACAGTTTCTGCCCGTCGCCCGATGGCAGCGGACGCCAGGTGGATCGGTTGGGAATATTGCGCAGCGAGAAGTTGTTGAACACCAGCCCGAGCGTCCCCACGAAGCCGATGTAGCCACCCCAACCGCCCGAGAGTTCGATCTGGTCGGAGGGTTTTTCTTCCACCGTGTACTCGATGTCCACCGTGCCGTCGGCCTGATTGGGAATGGGGTTGATCTTGATTTTCTCAGGATCGAAGTAGCCCATCTGCGCCAGTTGGCGGTTGGTGTTAATCAGTTCGGTTTTGCTGAACTTCTGGCCCGGCAGCGTGAATAGCTCACGCAGCACGACACGGTCGCTGGTTTTGGTATTGCCGTTTAGGATAATGCGGTTGATCGTTGCCTGGGTACCCTCGCGAATACGAATCTCGATGTCGATCGAATCGCCGACGACCGAGGTTTCGACGGGCGTAGCGCTGAAATACAGGTAGCCGTCGTCCATGTACAGCGAGCTGACGTCGGAACCGGGTATGCCATTGATCTTCTTGTCGAGTTCTTTGGGATTATAGACATCGCCCTTTTTCAAGCCCAAAATGTTATCGAGCAATTCCGTTTTGCGCAGGAAGTTACCCGACCAGGCGATGTTGCGGTAGTAGTATTTGGACCCTTCATTGATCTTCATGGTGATCTTGATGTTGCCGTCTTCGAGACTTTTGATGCTATCGTACGCGATGGTCGCGTCGCGGTAGCCGTTCTTGCGGTAGTAGGCGATAAGCTTGTCCTTGTCCTCGTCGTATACCTTGGGGACAAACTTCGAGGGCGTGAAAAGGTGCCACAGTTTTTTCTCCTTGGTCTTTTTCAATTTCTTTTTAAGCGTAGCGTCGGATATTTCCTCGTTGCCGATGATGTCGATACTTTCAATCTTGACCTTGCTTCCCTTGTCGATCGTAAAATTGAGCGTAGCCTGGCCGCGTGTAGTGTCGGGAATCTGCAACGCCTTAACGGTGGTATTGTAGAACCCCTTATCCATGTAATTCTTCTTGATGAGCAACTGGGTGTTTTTAATCACCGTAGGCGTGATGACGCGGCCCTTGATGAGCTTAACCTTATCATTCAGCGTTTCGCGCTGGCTTTTCTTAATACCCGAAAACGTAACCTTATACAATCGCGGACGCTCTTTAATATGGATGTTGAGCCACACCTTGCCGTCTTCCATCTTGGTCGCCAAAATCTCGACGTCGTCCAGGGTGCCGAAGTCCATCATGCGCTTGATTGAGCCCGAAATGGCCGGACCGGGAATCCTGATCTTGTCCCCTACCTGCAGACCCGAAATGGACACCATCGAGTTAGGATCCAGAAACTGGGTACCCGACACGGTCACATCCGCGATTTCGTACTCCTTGGGATCGGTGTAATCGATGCCTGGCTTCTTTTCTGCTTCGGTGGCGGGCTTGCTACCACTGCCCAGGCCAATGCGCTGCGCCTGGCTACCGCCAGCCAGGGCCAGGACGAGGAATAAAATTCTTGCTACGGTGTTCAATGAGGTAAATCTTTTCATTGTGATCATATATACTATACGTCTTTTCTCTACTCGCGGACTTTGATCTGCTCGCCTGTTTTGCCAAACCGCCGCTCCCGCTTCTGATACGACAAAATACCCTCGTACAGATGCGCCTTGCGGAAATCGGGCCAGAAAACTTCGTCGTAAATGTGCAATTCGGCGTAAGCCAGTTGCCACAAAAGGAAGTTGCTGATCCGGTGGTCGCCACCCGTGCGCAGCATCAAATCCACGTCAGGGCGGCCTTGCGTGGCCAGTCGTTCGTTAAGTAGACCCTCAGAGATGTCTTCAGGTTGTAATGCCCCCGATTTTATTTCTTCGGCGAGCTGCCGGGTGGCCTGCACGATGTCCCATTTGCCGCTGTAGCCTAAGGCCAAAATCAGGTTCAGGCCGTCGTTCTGGCGGGTATCGGCGATGGCTTCGGCCAATTGGGCGCGACAGCGGTTAGGCAAGCTATTCAGGTCGCCGATGGAATCGAGCCGGACGTTGTTTTTCTGCAAAGTAGGTAATTCGTCGCGGATGGTTTGGACCAGGAGTTCCATCAGCGCCTGCACTTCGAATTGAGGACGCGCCCAGTTTTCGGTCGAAAAAGCGTAGAGCGTCAGGTACCCGACGCCCAATTCGGCGCAGCCCTCGGTGACTTCCCGTACCGCCTTGATCGCGTTGCGATGGCCGAAAATACGCGCTGCGCCCTTGCTTTGAGCCCACCGGCCGTTGCCGTCCATGATAACGGCAATGTGTTTGGGCAGATTGCTCAAGTCAATGAGTTCTTTCATTCGGCAAACCCGCGTTTAACTTTTTTTAACAAGAAATAAGGCCCAAACTTTGGCCTAAAAGGCTGCTATTAAGAAGGATAAATCCTATCCAGTTGGCAAACCGGGGCGCAAGTTAGTCATATCTGCGGCGGCTTCAAAATCAATCGTTTGGGGAATGAGATGCTGCAAACATCGTGCAGTCGACGGGATGTCACTTTAGGTGGGGCCACTCCGCAGGGAAGTAGCCTCCCGGTGGCTCATGGTGTGCAGGTATTTTTTGTTGAGGTGCCGTTGGATTTCGGCTTCCTGACGCATCAAAAATAGCCGCTTCCCCGCGTTGCCGCACGCGTTTTCCGGCGAAAAGTGGGATTTTAGAGATGGAACTGGATGAGATGGGAGTGAATGGAAATAGCCGGAAGCATCAACGTATTACCTAACTACCTGAGTGGCTTGCTCAAATTATTAACGAGCCAAAGTACCCAGCAATACATCCACGACAAATTGATCGAAAAAGGCAAGGAAAGGGTATCGACCATAGAATTGACCGTAAGTGAAATCGCTTTCGACTTGGGTTTTGAGCACTCGCAGTCGTTTGTTTAAGACGAAGACCAAGGTTTCGCCGTTGGATTTTCCGCGGTCGTTCAATTGATTTGTTGCGAGCTTGCCGATAAAGACGAATTCCCGTCGCTGGTAGACTAGCACATCTCCCTTTTTTTACGATATTGCCAAATCAACAAATCGAACTAACCCCATGCGCAATCTCCTCTTATTTTTATTGGCAGGAATTACGTTTTCATCCTGCTCCAACACGAAATCCAATCTTGCTAAATCTGAAAAAGCCAACCGAGAGTCGGCCCCACCCAACATCGTCGTCATTTACTTCGATGATTTGGGCTACGGCGACGTGAGCGCCTACGGCCAAAATACGCTCCCGACGCCTAACATTGACAAACTGGCGGCGGGCGGTTTGCGCTTTACTAACGGCTACGCGACTTCGGCCACCTGCACGCCCAGCCGCTACGGGTTGCTGACGGGCATTTATCCGTGGCGCAACGAAAATGCCAAAATTCTACCCGGCGACGCGCCGCTGCTGATCGATACGGCGCTGGTCACTTTGCCCAAAATGTTGAAACAAGCGGGTTACCGCACGGGCGTCGTGGGCAAGTGGCATTTGGGCATCGGCGATGGCAACGTAAATTGGAACGCCGAACTTCACGGCAACCCCAACGATGTCGGCTTCGATTATTCTTACATCATGGCCGCCACCACCGACCGCGTCCCAACGGTGTACATCGACAATCGCCGTGTGGTGGGCCTAAGCGCTGACGATCCGCTTAAAGTCAGCTACAGTGAGAATTTTCCGGGCGAGCCCACGGCCATCTCTAATCCCGAATTGATGACCAAGCAGAAATGGCAACACGGGCACAATCAATCGGTGCACAACGGCATTCCGCGCATTGGGTACCAGAAGGGCGGCAAGTCGGCGCTGTGGCACGACGAGGATATGGCCGATGTTTTCCTCGAAAAAGCCAAAAGCTTTATCGATGGTAATAATCCTAAAAACACCGACGAGCCCTTCTTTCTCTACTACGCCTTGCAACAACCCCATGTCCCGCGCGTACCCCACCCGCGCTTCGTCGGCAAATCGGGTATGGGGCCACGCGGCGACGCCATCATCGAAGCCGACTGGTGCGTGGGTGAAATCATGAAGAAACTGGAAGCCGACGGACTGGCCGAAAACACGTTGGTCGTTTTCAGTAGCGACAATGGCCCCGTACTTAACGACGGCTACTACGACGATGCTGTCGAGAGACTCGGCAAACACAAGCCCGCCGGGCCGTTGCGTGGCGGCAAGTACAGCCTGTTCGAGGCGGGCACCAAAGTGCCTTTCATTACCCACTGGAAGGGCCACATCGAGACTGGTGTTTCGGACGCGCTGGTTTGTCAATTGGATTTACTGGCGTCTTTTGCCGGTTTGACAGGGCAAAAAAATCCTTCAGATGACAGTCAAAACACGCTGGCAGCTTTTCTGGGTGAGTCAAAACAAGGCCGCGACGAGCTGGTACTGGAAGCCACGGGTCGACTTGCCTTTCGTCGCGGGAACTACATTTTGATCCCTCCTTATAGGGGAAACGCGCTTATCCAGAATGTCGACATTGAAACAGGGATCGCGCCCAAAGCCCATCTATTTAACATCAAACAAGATCCCGGGCAGCGGAATAACCTCGCCAGCTCTCAACCCGAAAAACTCGCCGAAATGAAAGCCGCCATGCAGCGGGCGGTGGGTGACAAGTTCAAGGTCAACAATGAAAATTTGGAGTTAAAGTAGGTTTTAAGGTCGACAAAGTACCTCAATCGTCGATCGGCTCTTTTTCATAATCGCTGTCCTCCACCCAGGGCGTCGAAATTTTCTCGCCCTTCATGTAACGTTCGAAGAAACCGTTGACATCCTGACTAAACGGATACTGCTCGTACAGATGCCCGTAGCCCAGCATCCGCAAGTCGCCCTG
>JBBSSJ010000016.1:0-31404 GCA_038242095.1 Cytophagales bacterium | reverse complement strand
TTCGTAATATGCATCCTCGAAGTTTGAAAGCAGTTTTCTAAAACGACTCTCATCATATCCAGTCACAGAACGCCACTTTCTTTCCGTTGTTAAACTCGTAGTTGAAATATTCATAGCACCAAAAATACATTTATATTCCTGTTGCAACAAGTCTAATCAGTCGGAAGTGAACGATGCGGTTAAGTCCATTCGAAGAGAACACGATTACCAGTGATGATTCTGATAGTCATCGATCCTAATTTAGACTTTTCGAATTAATAGTATACCTTAGAGGAACAGAGAGATCAACACAATTCTAAAATAGAGTTATATATGAAAATGTCAACTAATGTACTCATCTTCATTTTATTTTTCATTTGTTCAAATCTTTCTAAAGCACATGCTCAGGAAGAGAAACCCTTTACGGTGTCAGGAACGATTGTTTCTGATGCCCCGCAAATGGTTTATTTAAGGTTTAATGGCAAATGGATAGATTCATGTTTTACCAGTGAAGATGGAAACTTTAAGCTAAGTGGAAGTAATAAGGAAGAGCTCCCTTATTCAATATTTTATAAAAATCCTCGACCAAGATTAATTTATCTAGCTTTACATAACGAAAATGTATCTATGATTATACATCCTGGCAATAAGAGTTTTGATCCAATATTTGAAGATTTTTCCATACAAGGGTCTTCTGCTTCATATGCAATTAATCTTGCGACATACCTTATAAAGAATCCATTTGCGGAAAAATTCAGAGCCTCATTAGATAATATCAATAGATTTCAAGTGAAGGGAGATTCAATAAACGCTGATCTTGCGCTCATTCAGTTGAACAAACAAAGGAAAGATTATATTTACGCTAACAAATATGCAGTTGATACGACAAAAAGCCCAGTACTGGCCTTCGAAAGCCTGATTGGAATGGAGGTGTCTATGGACTTATTGCCTGACGATAGCCTATTAGTTCGTACTCTTGATGAAACCTATGTCAAAGCGGCTGAAAAATTCAAAAAATCGCCTTATTTTCAGAATTTTTATGCCAATTATCTCCGTAAAAAGGAAAGCGCTACAAGTGTTTCGAAAATTAAGAATATTAATGAGGCTCCTTTTTCTTTACCAGATCAAGAGGGGAACATTATAGACTACGAAAATTTCAAAGGCTCCTATGTCTTAATAGATTTTTGGGCGAGTTGGTGCGCACCATGTCGACAGGAAAATCACTATTTAGTAAAAGCTTATAATCTCTACAATGAGAAAAACTTCAATATCGTGAGTATCTCCATCGACAAACAGACGAGTAGAGCCAAGTGGCTGAAAGCAATAGAAGACGATCAAATCGGGGACTAGATCCATCTGATTAATGTGGATTCTCCCGAGGAAAACGTAACGACTAAGTATAATTTTAATTCAATTCCATATAATCTACTGATTGCCCCTGATGGAAAAATCCTGGCTACGCGTCTTAGGGGAGAGAAACTAATTGAAATCCTGGGTCAATATTTGAAATGACTGCTCTACCCTTCGTTTCTCTCGTTACCAAGCCTTATAGGTTTCTACGATTCTCCAATTCCCGACCAAAATGCCCCCGCCCAAAACCATCATTACTTGCCTGCCCGTTGCCGGGCCCGATAACCCCTACCAGAATCTGATGATGGCAGGATTGAGCGAGGATAGTCGACTGCGGGCGTTCAATGGAGTGGATGATCGGTTTTGGGGAATCGCCCGGACGCTCATCAGGCACCGACCGCGTTATCTACATTTCGACTGGATCGCCTCCTATTATCTTCGTCGCTGGCGTTGGCTTACCTATTTGAGTATTCCTTTTTTCTGCGCTCAGATATTATTGGCCCGCGGGCTAGGTGTTCGGTTGGTCTGGACGTTGCACAACATTTTGCCCCACGATGCCGCTGACCTTAGTGTTCACAAATTCTGCCAGCGCTTCCTGGCCCAACGCTGCGATTGGATCAGGGTTTTCTCCGAAAGTACGGTAGCGCCAGCCGCACAGGAGTTGCGCGTTTCTCGGGCGCTGTTTCGCGTGGTGCCCGAAGGCGATTACACTGGCTGTTACCCCAACACGGTCACGAAGGAAGCAGCCCGCACCCAGCTTAGTATTCCGGCTGATGCCAAAGTTCTCCTGTATCTTGGCCTGGTCAAACCCTACAAAGGTGTTTTGGAACTGGTTGGGTTGTTCAAAGAAATATCGGATCGCGATGACCACCGGTTGTTGATCGTTGGCAAAAATAAGGATGCGCATTACGCCGACCAAGTCAAGGCAGCAGCCGGGGACAACGTAGTTTTTGTCGACCGCTTTATCCCTGAAACCGAATTACAATATTATTACAATGCGGCTGACGCGGTGGTGCTGCCCTTTGCCCGCATCGAAAACTCAGGCTCGGCCATCATGGCGATGGGATTTGCCAAACCCATCATCGCCCCGGCGCTGGGCGTGCTCACCGAGCGCCTTTCGCAACAAAAGCAATTACTTTACCGCGATCAGACAGGACTGCGCGAAATAATTCGTTCCTTTCTTTACGACCCATCATCAGCAGCCGACTGGCAAGACCTGGGTCGCCGCAACTACGAGGCGCTGAAACCACGCTGGACGGATTTTGCCGTCTTGTTTTTATGAAAATATTGTTCTGTACCAATACCTTCGAGCGGGCGCACAACGGGCCCTCTCGCTTTGCCAACTACCTGCTCGAAGTCAACGAGCGCTTTCCCGGCGTGGAACTACGCATCCTGACGGAAGACATTAGCCCAGCGAACGTGAACGCCTACGGTGGTAAAGTGGTGCGGCTGGCGCTGCGGCTGAACAAATTCACGCGCTCCTGGGGATTTATCTATCGGATGTTCCCCTACTACCGTGCCTGTCAAGAATTACGCTCAGAATACGCTTACGATGTGGTGATTTTCAACAATGCCATCACGGGAATTTGGGCGGCCAGAAAACTAACAGTACCGGTACTAGGTATGATCAATGATTACAGCAGTCTGACGGTTTCGTGGCGGGCGTTCGACGGGCGCTGGTCTTGGTTCCGGCGATATTTGTTCAAGGAATGTGAGCGGTGGGCGAGTGCGGTAGAAGCGGGGATCATCGTCAATTCGGAGTATTTGCGCCGGCAAGTCGCGGCAAGCTACCGCATTCCGGCCCACAGGCTAAAATTACTCTACAAGGGTGTCGACCTCAGGAATTCGGTTGCCGAGCGCGCTTCTCCTTCGGAGGCAGTCAAGGTACTTTTTGTAAAATCCGACTACCGTCTCGGCGGACTGTTCGACCTGATCGAGGCGCTGAACCATTGTTCCGGCTTTTCGTTTGAGCTGTACATCCTGGGCCCGGCTGATCGCTTTCGGAACGACATTCTGAGCAGGACCTTTCAGGATCACGTTTCGCCGCGCTTCATCGGACCGGTAGCCAGTGATCAAGTATACGAATATATGGCGGATTGCGATTTGTTCATCGTTCCCTCGCACCGTGAGGCGCTGGGCGTGGCTAACATTGAGGCGCTTTTTTACAAAATCCCCGTCATCAGTACGCGGGTGGGCGGCATTCCGGAAGTGCTGGACCATGGCAATAACGGGTGGCTCGTGACGCCCGGTCAACCCGCCGAACTGGCCGACACGATTCGCTACGTCCTGGAAAACGCCGATGAGCGGCAGAGCAAACAGCGAAACGGCTACCAATTCGTTCGCAACACGTTCTCCCACGAAAAAACCCTGGAACGATTTGTGAGTATCGTTCGAGAATTTGTATGAAAACGGTTTTTATCTCCAACAACTGGGCCGACGCCCACCAGCAGGCGCGCCTGAAAGCCCTGAGCGATCACAATCTTCCGCTCGTATGTCTTGCTTTCCGACGCGATTATTACCCCGCTGCTACCAAACTCCAACCCGTATGGATGGGTGAAATGGCGCATGCCTCGTACCTGAACCGCTGGAAGACCTACCTGCTTTTTCTGGGCGAGCTGCACCGAAACACCAGTCCGGGCGACAACGCTTACGTTTTCGGCTTCGACTTAATCGTACTTGTGTATCTTTACAAGGTATTGTCGGGAAAGCGGTTGAAACTCGTGTACGAGATTCCTGATATACGGGAGTTATTTTTTGCCCAAGGCATTCGGGGTAGCATACTGCGCTCGTTGGAATCCTGGATGATCTCCCATCTGGATTTACTGGTGGTCACGTCGAGGGAATTCGTCACCGAGTACTTCGTAAAGCTGCGCCGCTTGCGTGTACCGGAGTTTTTGGTACTGGAAAATAAAATACATCCCGACCAGCTGACTGAGGCGTCCATCGGCAACACTAGCCGAGGAACTGATAAAATCACGATCGGATACTTTGGTTTGCTTCGCTGTCCGGCCTCGCTGGAATGTTTGTTGCGTTTGGGCGAAGTGTACGATTTTCGGATCGTTCTGGCGGGAATCTTCATGCCCAAAACCCAGGAATACGAAGCCAAAATTCTGTCGGCGCGCAATAGTATTTATCTGGGTACGTATGATTCACCGGTGGGGCTTCCGGCTTTGTACGATCGCGTGGATGTCGTGTGGGCGGCCTACCCGTTTAGTACCAAAAAATGGGGAAATCACCGGTGGGCGCGGACCAACCGGTTTTACGAAAGCCTGTATTTCAAGAAGCCAATGATCCTGCAAAAAGGCACCGGCGACGCGCGGGCTGTGGCTGTCCTGGGCCCGGTCGCCCTGATAGCCGACTTGGAAAGTCCCGATGAGGTTGCCCGCCGATTGGCCCATCAACTCAACCCGGAATTCCTGTCCGCCAGTCGTCGGGCACTCGCCGAAGTACCCCAGGAAACGTACCTGATCACGAACGAATACCAACGCCTCATCGCTTGCTTACAGCCAAAGATATAGTTTTCCAAAAAGTCAACAGGAACATGGTGATTCCTATTGCGCTTTTTTTCCTGCTGACCATAGGGAATTATTCTTTCTTCCGGTATTCGCTTGGGGGGAACGATGGCGCGCCGTTGGTACTAAGAATCATCTCTCAGATGCGCTTGCTTCTGCCAATCTGGATTATTTTTTTCGCCCTTCGATTCAACTTCCGTTTTACCGGAAAGATAATCCGCGACCACATCGACGTGGTTTTGCTGGGCGTGAGTTGGCTTATTTCTTCCATCGCCAGCCTCGACGTAGCGAGCTATTTGCTGTATGGTACCTGGACGCTCACCTCCCTCGTGGCAGTATTGCTTTTCGTCAGTTATACCGCGCTCATCACCCAGAACCTGAGCTTTTATCTGTTAAGGATTCTGCAAGTCATCTGGCTGGGCAACGGAATCATCATCCTAATGGACTTCGTCAGCATTCTGTTGCGACGCCCCGGCGGTACCGCGTACAACATCATTTTTTCCTCCAATACTTTCTGGGCCTATCCCACCATGATTATGGGGGTATTGTCGCTGATTCTCTTTAAATTTTTTGCCAAAAGCCAGCGGCAGAAGATCTTGTATATCATCGTCTTCCTGATTGCCCTGTATCTGGTTTACTTCTCGGCCCGGCGCAGTACGCTATTCGTTCTGGTATTTTCGGCCGGCCTGTGCGTGGTTCCTTTGCGGTTGCCACAGCTTTTGCTCATTTCTTTTATGCTATCGTTTTTGGTGCTCGCCGGGGCCGCGATCGATACGCGCCAGGTGCTCGATTCGCTGCCGGAATCCAGTATGAAATACCGCCTCGAACGAATGTTCGGGCTGGTGAAAAATACGAAGGAATCATCTTATGACGACCGTCAAAAAATTTGGGACGTTTATTTCCAGTCCTTTTACGACAACCCGCTGCTTGGGGCCGGGCTCGCGTCCAATGAGCGCCTCGCCGAAAAATTTCCCCGGGGCTTGAAAGGTTACTCAGCCCACAACACATTTGTGGGAATGATTGCCGAAACCGGTATCCTGGGCAGCGTTCTTTTCCTGATCGTGATTGCCCGAAGCCTGTTGCTGCTTTTGCGGGTCAACAACCGGAAGTGGATTCAGATATACGTCATGCTATTTGTCCCGACCTTGCTCATCAACTGGGTCGAGTACAATCTAATTCCCGGACAAATTTTCTTCCTGTACAGCGTTGTGGTGTGGCTGATGCCGCGTGGCATCGTGTATCTTTCCCAAATCCGGGCACCCTACGCGTTACCAGCCCCCTAAAAGACGAAGGCCCGGAGATTCTCCGGGCCCTGTTCCACACTATACACACACTATTATCTTAGATATCGATTTGCGGTTTCAGCTGATCATGATTTCTTTACGAAAGCCGGAAATTTATAAATGACTTTCCAAACACAAAAAATTTACTTAAAAAAATATTTTTACCGTAGTTTAGGTGTCATTATATCTTTCAGGAATGCCAATGTTCAATTAAGGTACCAATCTCTAATTTTTAACTAAAAACGTTAAAAATAAAGAATAAGTCTACTCGCATTGCTGAATATTGCCCTCGCTCAGCCAGCCGAAAACTGCCAGCCGGGTACGAAGTTATAAGCTTTTCACCAACAAACGAACATAACTCCCTACCAAACCATCAGTAGAAGCATCATTAACCACCGATGCCATTATTAGTCTGTTCACCCTGACCCAATTAGAAGTGGTATTGGGGATAGACAACATTATATTTATCACGATTGTTTCGGGAGAACTCCCGAAGAAGGTTCAAAGCAAGGTCCAAAATTACGGACTGGGTACCGCGCTGGATCTCAGGATTGCCCTGCTGTGTGCGATTTCGTGGGTTATAGGGTTGAAGGAAGACTCTTTTACCGTTTTCGGTTATAGTTTCAGCGGTCGCGATCTTACTTCGCTTTTCGACGGGTTATTTTTGCTGACAGTTCCACCAAGGAGATTCGCCACAAAATAGCGGGCAGCACCGAACACATTCCCGACGCTAATGAGGACGAGAACGCTCCGATCAAAGCGGGCGCTACGACTTTCGGCCGCTCCCTTACCGAGATGGCCTTTTTGAAGATTGTCGTTATCTTTCGATTCCGTGCTTGCTGCGGTAGCCTGCTCGATAATATCACCATCATGCTCATTGCCGAGCCCTTCCGTTACGAGATTCCGAAGGGCTACGCCTACTTCGCCGTGGCGTTCTTCCTAGCCATCGAGATGCTCAATCTGCGCTACGACGAAAATACCGATCCGGTCAAGTTAAAGAAGCGGATCGATTCAGGTTATTCAAGACCATAAAAAACGCCGACAAAAATGATTTTGTCGGCGTTTTTTATGGTAAGTAACATCTTGATTTTATAGCAGGAATTTCAGGCGAATCACCTCTTTCTCGTTTAGGAAACGCCACTTGCCGCGCGGAACGTCCTTTTTGCTTAGGCCCGCAAAAATCGTGCGGTCCAGCTTCATGACTTCGTAGCCAAAGTGCGCAAACATCCGGCGCACGATGCGGTTTTTGCCGCTGTGGATCTCGATGCCGATTACCTGCGCGTCGGGCGTTACGATGCCCAGGGCGTCAGGTTTGATAAAGCCATCTTCCAACTCAAAACCTGCCTGCATGGCTTCAAAATCTTCGGTGGTGATGGGCTTGTCTAGTTCAGCCTGATAAATTTTCTTGACGTTGCTCGATGGGTGCGTCAGCTTTTTTGCCAGGTCGCCGTCGTTGGTCAGCAGCAATAGCCCCGTCGTGTTGCGGTCGAGCCGCCCAACCGGGTAAATACGCTCCTCGCAAGCCCCGGCTATCATATCCATAACTGTGCGGCGGTCTTCGGGATCGTCAGTCGTGGTAATGTAATCTTTGGGTTTGTTAACCAACAAATACACCATCTTCTCAGGATTGAGCAGGTTCTTGCCATATTTAACCGTATCGGAGCGCTGCACGCGGTAGCCCATTTCGGTAATCACCTGACCGTTGACGGTAATCTGCCCGGCGGCGATCAATTCGTCGGCCTCGCGGCGCGAGCAGATCCCGGCGTTAGCGATGTAGCGGTTGAGGCGTAGTACATCGTCATCCTGCTGTTTCTTAAATTCGGGTTTTTTACCCTCAAACTTACCAAAATCATAACGCGGCGGCCGTGAAAATTTGCCCACCCGACGGCTTTCGCCTTCGCTTGGCGCATGGTCGCCCTTGGCGCGACGGTCGAAATCAGAGCGAGGCGCACGATCATTGCGGTCGCTACCAGGACGGCCAACGTCCCGACGCGGCGCACGGTCATTGCGATCGCCACGGGGTCGGTCAAAATCACGGCGTGGTTCGCGCTCAGTGCGGTCACCTTTCGGACGGTCGAAATCACGACGCGGCTCGCGCTCAGTGCGGTCGCCTTTCGGACGGTCAAAATCGCGGCGTGGCTCACGCTCGGTACGGTCACCACCTGGACGGTCGAAGTCACGGCGAGGTTCACGCTCAGTGCGGTCACCACCTGGACGGTCGAAGTCACGGCGGGGTTCGCGCTCAGTGCGATCGGCACTTGGACGGTCGAAATCACGGCGGGGTTCGCGCTCAGTACGGTCACCTTTCGGACGGTCGAAATCGCGGCGCGGTTCACGGTCATTGCGGTCGCCTTTCGGACGGTCAAAATCGCGGCGCGGCTCACGCTCGGTACGGTCACCACCTGGACGGTCGAAATCGCGACGTGGTTCGCGCTCAGTGCGATCGGCACCAGGACGGTCGAGATCGCGACGCGGTTCGCGGTAACTGGCGTCGCCTTTTGGACGATCTAAATCACGACGTGGTTCGCGCTCGTTGCGGTCGCCCTTGGGGCGGTCGAAATCGCGGCGCGGCGCACGGTCGGTTTTGGGCGCGTAACGGTCTCGTTCAAATTTGGTGGGCTTGTAGTCGTCGGAGCGTAGGCGCTCGAGATCTGATTTTTTGAGGGTAGGTTTGTTAAAAAGGCGGTCGGCATTGCTCTTTGGTTTGCCTTTATAACCGCCACTTGCCGGCCGATAATCCTTATTATAAGGACGGGCCGAGGCGTAGCGGTTTGTGCCTTCGGAGGGTTTACTGCCTTCTTCGCTCTTCTTGGCGGAGCGGGCGAACTTGGGGTCTTTCAAAAATTCATTTCGTTTTTTCATAGGAATGCAGTATCGCTACTGGATTTTTTCTCCTCTTGCCGAATATTCGGTGGGTGCGTTTTTTATAAAAAATAAATTGGAAATTAGATCAGCGATGCACGAAGTAACGCCGCTGACTGTCAGAAAATTATCTTCCTGGGTTCATTGGGAACGCAAAGGTACGGGATTTTTTCACAGTGGCGATTTTCTATTTTTCTATCCTAAAAAACAGCAAACGGCGTTAGTACTGGTCTGCCTATCCCGCGTCAAACGGCTAAGATGGAGAGGACACAAGCACCTAATCCCCTAAACCCTATGAATTCATCCACGCTGCCACTTCCGCTCTGGCAACCCAGCCAGGCTTTCGCCGAACAGTCTAACCTCAAAAGATACATGAGTTGGCTTTTTGTTAAAAAAGGCCTTTACTTCCGTAACTACCACGATTTGTGGGCGTGGTCGGTGACCGACATCGAGGATTTTTGGGAAAGCCTGTGGCAGTTTTTTGAGATCAAAGCCCACGATACCTACTTCGAGGTACTACGGCGCGAGGGCGAAGACATGATCGGCACGCAATGGTTTACCCGCGCCCGGCTCAACTACGCCGAGCATATTTTCCGGGGCAAAACCGATGCGCATCCGGCGATGGTGTTCCAATCGGAGCGGCAGCCGCTTACCGAAATCTCCTGGGATTCGCTAGAGAATGAGGTAGCCGCCGTGGCCGCCTGGTTGCGCAAGCGGGGCATCAAACCTGGCGATCGCGTGGCGGCCGTGTTACCCAATATCCCGCAAGCCGTGGTGGCTTTTCTGGCGACCAACGCCGTGGGAGCCGTGTGGTCGAGTTGCTCTCCCGATTTTGGGGAAGCCAGCATTCTGGATCGCTTCGCCCAGATCGCCCCCACCGTACTCATCGTGGCCGACGGCTACCAGTACAACGGCCGCGCCTACGACAAAATCCCCGCTTTCAAGGAACTGCTGGCCCAGCTGCCGAGCGTCACGCTACCCGTACTGGTGCCCTACTTCGATGCTGACGCCCGGCTGGAAGGCACCATTTCGTGGAACGACGTGCTGCACAGCCCGCATACCGGACTGGAATTCGAGTCCGTGGCCTTCGATCATCCAATCTGGGTTTTGTATTCATCGGGTACCACGGGCAAGCCCAAGGCCATCACGCACGGCGCGGGCGGTTGCCTGCTGGAACACTTGAAAGCGCTCACCTTTCACCAGAATGTTAAACCCGGCGATCGGTACTTTTGGTACTCGACCACGGGCTGGATGATGTGGAACTACGCCCTGGCCTCGCTACTGACGGGCGCAACGCTCGTGCTTTACGACGGAGCCCCTGCTTTTCCGACGCTCCAAGTGCTGTGGACCTTGGCCGAAAAGGCCCGGATCAACCACTTTGGTGGCGGCGCGGCGTACTTCATCGCCTGCCGTCAGGCCAATCTCAGCCTACCCAGCGAGCGACTCCGGCACCTAATCTCGATCGGCTCTACGGGTTCACCGCTCACACCCGACGCTTACGAATGGATCTACGAGCGGGTCAGAAAAGATGTGTGGCTGGTATCACTAAGCGGCGGCACCGACGTGTGCAGTGCCTTCGTGGGTGGCTGTCCGCTGCTGCCCGTGTACGCGGGCGAGATCCAATGCCGGATGCTGGGCTGCGCGCTGGAAGCTTTCGACGAAGCGGGCCAGCCCGTGCTCGACGAACTTGGCGAAATGGTGATCCGGCAACCAATGCCCTCCATGCCGATCTATTTCTGGAATGACCCTGATAACACGCGTTACCGCAGTAGCTACTTCGAAACCTACCCCGGCGTGTGGCGGCACGGCGATTGGATCAAGATCACGCCGCGCGATTCGGTGATTATCTACGGCCGCTCCGACGCCACGCTCAACCGGGGCGGCGTGCGCATCGGGACCGCCGAGGTGTATAGCGCCGTGGAATCGCTGCCCGAAATCAGCGACAGCCTGGTGGTGTACCTTGAGCACGACGACGGCACGGGCGATATGCCGCTGTTTGTGGTTTTGAAGGAAAAAGGCACCCTCGACGCCGGACTCCGCACCCGCATCAAGTCCGCACTGAGAAGCCAGTTCAGCCCGCGCCACGTGCCTGACCGCATCGTGGAAATTGTCGAAGTACCGTATACAATTAGCGGCAAAAAGCTGGAAGCGCCCGTCAAGAAAATCCTGCTGGGCCACGACCCTACCCGCGTCGCCAGCCGAGACACGATGCGCAATCCGGCAGCGCTGGATATTTTCGTGGATATGGTAGCCGCAAAAAAATGCCGTTAGAATAGCTTTTGTGCCAAATTTGGCTGTATACAGGTAATTATTGGGCGCACTCCCGCGTTGTAATTTTGTATTTTTGTTGATTCCCAACGCTTATTTTTTCTTTGTCTCATGCCTGAGCCTACTCCCGAAAAACCCATCCACAACTCGCCTTATGCCATCCGTCTGCCCATGATTATGGGTATCACCCTAGCCGCCGGAATCCTGCTGGGCGCTACCTTCTTCGGCAGCAGCAAGGGCCTGACCGACGTGGCCAAGGGCTACGAGAAATTTAAAGAGGTGCTTCTCTTGGTCGAAAACAACTACGTCGACTCAGTCAATACCGACCAGCTCGTGGATTATTCGATCACCAAAATGCTCGAAAAACTCGACCCACACACAACCTACTTCAACGCCGCTGAGGCCACCGCTGCCCGATCGCAATTGGAGTCGGGTTTCGACGGCATCGGGGTGGAGTTCAATATTTATAATGATACCGTTTACGTGGTAAGCCCGCTGGGCGGCGGGCCGTCGGAGGCCGTGGGAATTCAGAGCGGCGACCGCCTGCTGAAAGTCAATGGGCAAGATCTGTCTGGTCCGATGGCGACCAACGCGCTGGTATACGAGAAACTACGGGGAAGGCGCGGTAGCAAAGTCGATCTGCTCATCGGCCGGACCGGGCTCGCCAAGCCGATGCAGTTTACCGTCGTGCGCGACCGCATCCCAACCTTCTCGGTGGATGCCGCTTACATGGTAGACGCGACGATTGGTTATATCAAAGTGAGCCGCTTCTCTGAAACCACCTACGATGAGTTCAAGAATGCGTTGGCTACCCTGAAAAACGCGGGCCTGAAAAAGCTGGTTCTGGACCTTCGCGGCAATCCGGGCGGGTACCTGGAGCGCGCTACGAGCATGGCCGACGAATTTATTTCGGGCAATAAATTATTAGTCTATACCGAAGGCAAAGACGTGCGCTTCAACCGCAAAACCAACGCACAGGTCGACGGCATGTTCGAGGAGGGACCAATGATCGTGCTTGTGGACGAGGGCAGCGCCTCGGCTTCCGAGATTATGGCCGGCGCATTACAAGACCACGATCGCGCGCTGGTGGTGGGCCGCCGTACCTTCGGCAAGGGGTTGGTGCAAATGCCTACGAAGCTATCTGACGGCTCGGAGTTACGGCTTACGATCTCGCGCTATTACACGCCCAGCGGCCGTAGCATCCAGAAACATTATGACTTGGGTAAGGGCAATGTCTACAACGAAGACCTCACCAACCGCTTTAACAGCGGTGAGTATTTCAGCGTCGATAGCATCAAGTTCGACCCCAAACTGCGCTACAAAACCGACGGCGGACGGGCAGTGTACGGCGGTGGTGGCATCATGCCCGATGTGTTTGTGCCGCGCGATACGAGCATGAACAGCAAGTTTTTGTTCGAACTTTATTCAAAAAACATTATTCGCGAATACGCCCTGCGCTACACCAACGAGCATAAGAAAACGCTTGACAAGCAGACTTTCCCCGAATATCTCGCTCAATTCAAAGTATCTGACGCAATGGTCAACGAAATGGTGGCCGACGCGAAGAAAGCCGGGATTAAGTTTGAGAAAGAGCAGCTCAATCGCTCGAAGGAGATCATTTTGGCCCAAACCAAGGCACTTATCGGCCGGTACCAATGGGGGCAGCACCGCAAAGACGGTTTGAACAACGAGGTTTTTCAGGTACTGAATCCGATGGACAATATCTACAACGAAGCGTTGCGACAATTTTCCAAAGCCACGGCGCTGGAAAAGGGTGATTTCAAAGGGTTGAGCGCAACGAAGTAGCGACGGTAGGGCGTTAGATTTGCTTTGGGGGTGAACGGCCAAAAGGTAAAAGGCCAAACGGCGCTCTAGCCTCTCATTGGCCGTTGGCCGTTGACCTTTCCTCCCTTCCTCCTTTCATCTAAATTATGCTGATCAAAAGAATCATCCTTCTGCTTTTGCTACTGAATGGCGTCTGCTTTGCCCAGAAAAAAGATCCCGCCGATTACGTCGACCCGTTCATCGGCACTTCCAATTCGCGCTGGGTGTTGTTTCCTAGTCCTACCCTACCGTTTGGAATGGTCAAGTTGAGTCCCGACAACCAAGAGAATGTCTGGGGAATGGCGGCTACGAGTATACTGTGGCTAGTATTTCGGGTTTTAGCCACTTGCACGCCATGAGCTTGTCCGGCCTGAGCGTCATGCCCGCCGTCGGGAAACTCGACCTGTACCCCGGTCAACCCAAAACATTCCCCGGCGTGAGCGACGGTCCCTACGGTACGATGTGGACGGCGGGCTCCCGCTCGCGATTCGACAAGAAAACCAAAGTTGCCTCGCCGGGCTTCTACGCCGTGGACTTGCTCGATGCCAGTGTGCACGCCAAGCTCACGGCCACGACCCGGACGGGCTGGTTGCGCTTCCCCTTTCCCGAAATCCCCTTTCCCGAAAGTACCGAGTCGCGCATCTTTTTCAATTTTGATTTTCCCGTAGAGGAAAAAACGGAGATCCTGAACGTGGATTTTCAGTGGGCAAGCGCCACCGAAATCGCGGGTGCCATTACCGCCCGGAATGCCTACGCCGACGAATTCACGGTCCATTTTGTGTCACAATTCTCCACCCCTTTCCAGGATATTAAAGGCTGGAAAACCCAAAAATACGAAGGCAAGGGAACCAGCTACGGCACCGCCTGGCGGGACAAGCAGACGATTTTCTCCATTGAAAAAAGCCTGAACGATAAAGCTTTGACCGGCGTTTTTGCGGAATTTTCAACTAAAAAGAATGAAAAAATCACCATCAGAACCGGCATTTCCTTTGTCAGCGTCGCCAATGCCCGCCTGAGTCTGGTGGAAGAGGGCAAGCCATTCGGTTGGGATTTCGACAAAATCGCCGCGGCCGCCCGCCGCACTTGGAACGAGCTGTTGAGTACCGTCATGGTCAGTGATCCCGAAGAAGTCAATAAGACGAAGTTTTACACGGCTTTATATCGCGTGGCAAGCCATTCGCCACGGCCTCACCACGCCCGATACCATTCCGGCTTCGGGCGGCCACGCGGGCAACCGCTCCCTGGCGCCGTACATGAAATACGGCTATGTCCCCGACGAGGACGGTCCGACTTCCAACGCGCTGGAATACGCCTTCGACGACTGGATGGCTGCCCAATTTGCCAAAGCCCTGGGCAAGTCGGACGACTACGCCTACTTCCAGAAACGCTCCGAAAACTACCGAAACACCTTCGATCCTGCCACGAAACACATGCGCCGCAAGCACCGCGACGGCACATTCGTGGCCGATTTCGATCCATTCTATTTCGGCTGTGATGGCGGCTGGACGGGCTCGGGCTACATGGAAGGCAACGCCTGGTTGTATACTTTTTACGTGCCGCACGAGGTACCCGCGCTGGTGCAGAGGATGGGTCAGGACACGTTTAACGAGCGACTGGAAGAAGGCTTCCGGCTCAACCGCGTGGACATGGGCAATCAGGCAGCGATTCACTTGGACAAGCAATATCACGGCGGCAAGATTTTCGAGATCGAAACCCTGAACAGCGGCCCGAAAAACGTCTATATCCAGTCGGCCACGCTCAACGGTAAGCCGCTGAATCAACCCTTTTTTGAAGCACAGCGAATTAATAAAAGGCGGAAAGTTGGTTTATAAGATGGGTCGTGCGCCCAACCAGAATTGGGGAAAATAAATATGAATTAGATACGAATTCTTGAACCTCATAATTCATAACTCCTGTGTAAACCCTACCTTTGCAGTTGTTTTTCAAGAATCAAGTGGATGATTGCATTTTTCGAATAATTATCCCGTGCGGCTCGTACGCCTCTTTCATCATTCATCATCGCACGGGCGATCCCGTCATCCTTAATCATTAAAAAAATGTCTGTAGTAGCCGAGCAAACCCAGTTATTGGCCGATCGTATCATGGCCCTCGAAGAATCATCGACGCTGGCCATGTCCAAAAAGGCCCGTGAATTGGCCGCCCAGGGCCATAAAGTTATCAGCCTAAGCGTCGGTGAGCCCGATTTCAAGACACCCGCCCACATTTGCGAAGCTGCTAAGCAGGCCATCGACGACGGCTATCACTTCTATTCGCCCGTAGCCGGCTTTCCCGATTTGCGGCAGGCCATTGCCAATAAGCTCAAACGTGATAACAATATAGACTGGAAACCCGAGAACATCGTCGTGTCGACGGGAGCCAAGCACTCGCTTGCCAACGCCATTCAGGTGCTGGTCAACCCCGGCGAAGAGGTCATAATCCTGGCTCCCTATTGGGTAAGCTACTCCGAAATGGTAAAGCTGGCCGAGGGTAAAACCGTGGTGGTGGATGGTGCGTTCCATAACGATTTTAAGGTAACGCCGGAGCAACTGGAAGCCGCCATTACACCCCGTACTAAAGTCATCATGTACGCCTCGCCCAACAACCCAACGGGCTCGGTTTATACCGAAGAAGAACTGCGCGCGCTGGCGGCGGTGATCGAGCGGCACGAAAACATATTTGTCATCGCCGACGAAATCTACGAATACATCAATTTTACGGGCCACGGTAATTTCAGCATGGGGTCCATCCCAGCGCTAAAAGACCGCGTGATTACCGTCAACGGCGTAGCCAAGGGCTTCGCGATGACGGGCTGGCGCATCGGCTTCATCGGCGCGGCCAAGTGGATCGCCGAGGGCGTCGAGAAATTGCAGGGACAGGTTACTTCCGGCACCTGCTCCATCGCCCAAAAAGCCGCTGTGGCCGCCTTCAACGGCACGCTGGAACCCACTAAAGAGATGGCCGCCGCATACCACCGCCGCCGTGACTTGGTCGTGGGTTTATTACGAGAAATTCCTGGTTTCAAAGTTAATGTCCCGCAGGGGGCATTTTATGCCTTCCCCGACGTGAGCCACTACTTCGGCACATCTGACGGCGAAACTAAGATTGAGAATTCCGACGATCTCGCCCTTTGGCTACTCAATAAATCCTACGTTTCGACCGTCGCGGGTTCAGGCTTCGGCGCGCCCGACTGCATCCGCATTTCGACGGCCGCCGCCGATGAGGCCCTCATCGAAGCCGTCGGCCGCATTAAAACTGCTGTTGCGACGTTGAGGTAGGTCTGATTTGTAAAAAATATTTTAGGGAAAAGGTCAGGCTTAGGTCTGGCCTTTTTTTGGAAAATAGAAGGCTCTCTATGCTCTTTTAAATACCTTTAAAGAAATTCACCCTCTTGATCCACATGAAATTCTTTAGCCCTCCCCTCACCGCAATCCTTTTTTTTACCCTCACGCCATTAGCAGCGCAGACCGTTGTGCGGGGGCCTTATTTGCAGCAGCCTACCGCTGACGGTGTGACGGTTCGCTGGCGTACCGATGTACCCACCGCTAGTCGGGTGCTGTACCGAGCCACGGGTGGTACGGGGCCGATGCAAAACTCAACCGATGCCAAACTGACTACTGAACACGAAATTACGCTCAAGGACCTGCGCCGCGATGTCCGCTTTGACTACGAAATCGGCACAACGGCGCAAAGTTTTGGAGCCAATGTCGACCAGTTTTTCAGGACCACCCCGGCAGCCGACACCCAAAGGTCCATCCGATTTTGGGCGATGGGCGACTTCGGAGCGGGGGATACGGACAAGTACCGCGCCAATCAACGGATGGTGCGCGACCAATTTTTGGCGCACAAGAAGGGCCCGGTCGACCTGTGGGTGTGGCTGGGCGACAATGCCTACTGTTGCGGTACGCAAGCTGAGTACCAAACGCAGGTTTTTGACTACTACACCAGCGCGCTGCTGGGGAATATGCCCATCCTGCCCTCACCCGGCAACCACGAGTACTACTACCCCACCCTCGCGACGGCCGACCCGGAACGCAAGCGCGATGTTCCGTACTTCGACATCGTTACTACGCCCAGCCAGGGCGAGGCAGGTGGGGTACCTTCGGGTACTGAGGCCTATTACGCCACGGATTATGGGGGCATCCACTTTATTTCGCTGGATTCCTATGGCTATGATCCCGGTCGACTACCCTTATCCGACTCGGCTTCGGCGCAGTACCAGTGGCTGGAAAAAGATTTGGCAGCCAACGCCGCGGCTGGAAAGTCGCGGTGGGCGGTGGTATTCATGCACCATCCGCCCTACACCAAGCGCTCCCACGACTCTGATGCAGCAGCCGAACTTCGGGCAATTCGCCAGGCGCTTGTTCCGGTTTTCGACCGCTATAAGGTAGATTTGGTGTTAGCTGGCCATAGCCATGTTTACGAGCGATCCTATTTGATGAAAGGGCATACCGACCATTCCGCTACCTTCAATAAACCGCAGCACGAAGTGCAGAACACCGACGCCCATTACACCGTTGAGTCGCCGCCGATTATCAACAAGGATGAGGGGACGGTCTACATGGTCATCGGCTCGGCGGGTCGGCTCGATTGGAACGGACGACCGGACCCGCATCCTACCTCGATTTACTCCAACTACCAGATGGGCGGGTCGACGCTTTTTACGGTTACGGATAACCGGCTCGATGGTGAGTGGATCGCCGCCGATGGTCAGATTCGGGATCGTTTTACGATGTTCAAAAACGTGAACAAACGCGTCGAAAAGCAAATTGCGGCCGGAGCTTCGGTGACGCTGGCAGCCTCATGGCCGGGCAGTTACCGCTGGTCGACGGGTCAGGCCGGCGTTTCATCCATCTCGGTGCAGCCGCCGCGCGATACGGTCATTACGGTGCGCGATTCGCTGGATTATTTGCAGGATACCTTCGTGATTACGGTGCAGCAGCCGCAGCCCGTACCTGAGCCGGTACCCGAGCCCGTCGTAACAGCAACGGGCCCTGTGGCCGAATTTATAATTTATCCCAATCCCGGCCACGACCGCCTGCTGATCGAGCTTCCTGGGAAGACGCCTGCCAGTATGTTGGTGACCCTTACCGATATGACAGGAAGGACGGTTGTCGAGCGAACGTTGGAAGCCGACGCCCGACCCGAACTGGACATCCGCGCTTTGCCCGCCGGAGCTTACGTCGTGCGCGTTATGGCGAACGGACAGACCTGGCAGCGCCTTATCGTGAAACCTTAAAGTTTAGGGTATGCAGGTCTCAACGAGGAGAAACCGGGGCCTTTGCAATACCTCCAAAATCCCCTTAACTTTCCCCAAAACAAATTATCCGCAAAAAAATGAAGAAATTCCTCATCTGGACGGCGGCGCTGGTTGGTGTGCTGGCCATTGCCTACGCCGCCGGGCCCGATGTTCCCAACGCCCGGCTCGATCCCACGATGCCCGCCGTGCCGCAGGACCTCTCCGCCCTCGAAACTGAAATCGACCGTACCGAAGCCGCCATTCCCGGTCTCAAACCCGACAACGAGGCCCGCATCGTGTGGGCCGATACCACCAACAAGCAAAAAACGCCGTACAGCATCGTGTACATCCACGGCTTTGGCGCGAGCCAGGCGGAGGGTGATCCCGTGCATCGCAACCTGGCGAAGCGCTTTGGGGCCAACCTGTACCTGACCCGGCTGCACGACGCGGGCATCGCCGATCCCAGCGCCTTCGATGACCTCACGCCCGAGAACTTTTTGGCCGGAGCCAAGCGTGCCCTTGCCATCGGCCATGCCATCGGCGATAGCGTGATCGTGATCGGTACCTCGGCGGGTGGCTTATTGACGGTGTATCTGGCGGCCCATCATCCCGAATTGAAGGGCATCGTGCTCTACTCGCCCTGCATGGCCATCGCCAATCCCGCCATGAAACTGGCCACGCGGCCCTGGGGCCGAAAGATACTCGACGTCGCCGTAGGTGAACGTCGGGTAAACGAAGACACCAGCGAGCGCGCCAACTATTGGCTGCAAAGCTACAGCAGCAATGGTTTGATGACGCTGCAACAGACCATCGACGCTGTGTCCCAGCCCGAAGTATACGCGCAGGTGAGGGTACCGGTCTTCGTAGGCTATTACTACAAAAACGATAAGGAGCAGGATCAGGTCGTGTCCGTGGCGGCCATGCAGAAGATGTTCCCACAACTGGGTACGCCCGGGGCCCTTAAAGTGGAGCGCGCTTTTCCCGGCGCGGGCGACCACGTGATCGCTTCGCACTTTACGTCGCAAGATTGGCAGGAGGTACAGCAGGCAACCGAGGATTTTTTCGAGAAAATATTAAAAATAAAACCCGCCTCGCCCGTGCCGTGAAGGGCGGCGGCAGTTTTGGCCTGAAAAAATCCGTTACTTTGTGTTTTTAAAAAACTACCTAAAAACTAATGGCAGCCCCTGCTTCATGCAGATGGCCCATTGTAAAGAAAAATACTATGGCTTACGGTTTGTTAGCAGGAAAAAGAGGGATCATATCCGGCGCTTTGGACGAGAACTCCATCGCCTGGAAAGTGGCTTTGAAGGCCAAAGAAGAAGGCGCGACCTTCACGCTCACCAATGCGCCGATCGCCATGCGCATGGGGGCCATCAACGAACTGGCCGAGATGTGCGACGCCAAAATTTTCCCAGCGGATGCGACGGTAGTGGAGGATTTGGAGAAAATGTACACCGACTCGATGGATGCGCTGGGCGGTAAGGTCGATTTTGTGCTGCACTCAATCGGCATGAGCCCCAACGTGCGCAAGGGCCGAGAGTACAACAATCTCAACTACGAATGGTACATGAAGAGCGTAGACGTGTCGGCGATGTCGCTGCACAAGCTCCTGCAAACGGCCGAAAAACTCGACGCCATCGCCGAATGGGGCTCGGTCGTCGCGCTGTCATATATCGCCGCGCAGCGGGCTTTTCCTTTTTATAACGATATGGCCGACGCCAAGGCAATACTCGAGAGTATTGCCCGCAGCTACGGCTACCGCTACGCCAAAAGCAAAAAAGTCCGCGTCAACACCATCTCGCAATCGCCCACGCCTACCACGGCCGGAATGGGCATCGGCGGCTTCGACTCGTTCTTCGAGTTTGCCGACAAGATGAGCCCGCTCGGCAACGCCACCGCCGACGATTGCGCCAACTACGTCATCACGCTCTTCTCTGACCTCACCCGGATGGTCACGATGCAAAACCTTTTCCACGACGGCGGCTACTCCACGACCGGCATCTCGGAGGAGTTGATGGCGATGATTCAGGGGAAATGATCGTTGTGTAATCGTTTATTTGTGTAACCGTTTAATTGTTTAGCACTTAATCTTGCTTTCAACGAAAAAGTCCCGTCAGATTGGCGGGACTTTTTCGTTGGGGTGTTGAACGTTACTCTCTATTCCATTCCCTTCCGGGCGCTTAGGTATCCTTTGATGACGGTGAAAGTCGTGATGGCGAGGAAGAACAGTACGATATACTGCACATAGTTTACGATGCCGGGGAAACGCTCGCCGAAGAGGAAGCCACTGCCCGTCAGCGCCAGAATCCAGATAGCACCGCCGGCTACATTGTAGGTAAGGAAAGCGGGCCAGCGCATTCTGACCAGGCCCGCAATGATAGGGGCAAAGGTGCGCACGATGGGCAAAAAACGGCTAATAATCAAGGCCTGACTACCGTATTTTTCGAAGTATTTCCGGGTGGTATCGATGTGCTTTTTCTTGAAAAACAGCGAATCTTTCCGGTTTTCGAGCTTATCGCCAAAAAACCGCCCAAACAGATACCCCACCAGCGATCCCAGGATAGCGGCCGCAATCATACTCATGAGCAGTGTCGATATGGGCACATTCAGCGTCCTGGTGCCACAGAAAACCCCCGCCAAAAAGACCAGATAGTCTCCCGGCAGGAAGAAAGCAAAAAATAGCCCATTCTCGGCAAAGACGATCAGCAAAATTACGATCAGCCCACCCGTGCGAATAATCTCTTCGGAATTGAGGATATACTGAAAAAACTCAATGATGGAATCCATTTTTGGGACTTTGGATATTGGACAATAGACTTTGGACTAAGGATCTTCAAGATTGGGCGTCTATTCAGACCCACAAAAAACATCCAACATCCAACATCTAATATCCAAATTCTAATATCAATTCAAGCCCAAAACTACGCAATTTCCGAAAGTTCCAGCCAGCGCATTTCCATATCCGACACGCCCGCGTTGATTTCTTCGATTTCCTGACTCCACGCCAGCAACTCCTCGTGGTTACCGCCTTCGGTCAGCTTGTGCAGCAATGCGGCTTTGCGCTTTTCCATTTTCGGCATATCGGTTTCCAGATTTTCCATCTCCCGCTGTTCTTTGAAAGACAGCTTGCGCCCGCCCATATCGGCCTTCTTATCGACTGCGGCTACGGGCTTTTCCTCCACTTTGGCGGGTGCGTTCTTACTTTCGGCCAGCGCCCGCCGCTCCTCGACCTCCTTTTCTTCCAGCCATAGCCGGTAGTCGGAGTAGTTGCCCTGGAAATCGCGGATGCGGCCGTCACCCTCGAAGACGAACAGGTGATCCACAAGTTGGTCCAGGAAGTAGCGGTCGTGCGAGACGATCATCAGGCAGCCCGGAAAATTACTCAGAAACTCTTCCAGCACGTTCAGGCTGCTGATGTCGAGGTCGTTGGTCGGCTCGTCGAGAATCAGAAAGTTGGGCTCTTTCAACAGCATCATCAGGAGTTGCAGCCGCCGCTTTTCGCCACCACTAAGCTTCTCGATGTAGTCGTATTGCTTGGCCGGAGAAAACAGGAACGTTTCCAGTAGCTTCGAGACCATGACCGTCTGCCCGGTGCCCAGCCGCACGACTTCCGCCACGTCCTTCACCAACTCGATAACGCGCTGCCCCGGCTGGTATTCCAGGTCCGACTGCGTGTAGTGCCCAAACTGCACCGTGTCGCCGCGCACGACCTGCCCGTTGTCGGGCCGCACCTCGCCCGTGATCATTTTCAGCAGCGTGGTCTTGCCCATGCCGTTCGGCCCGACAATTCCGATGCGGTCGCCCTTACGGAAGGTGTACTCAAAGTTGTGGATCAGCTCGCGTCCGTCGTAGCCTTTGCCCACGCTCTGCAACTCGATGATCTTGCTGCCCAACCGCGTGGCGCGCACGTTGAGCTCCATATTGTTGTCGTATTTCTTCTGGCTGGCCTTGTCTTTCAGATCATCGAAGGCATCCACGCGGTATTTGGCCTTGGTGCCGCGCGCTTTGGGTTGCCGCCTGATCCAGTCCAATTCCTTGCGCATAAGATTGCGGGCTTTGTCGATCTCGGCGGCTTCCACTTCCTCGCGTTCGTATTTTTTTTCCAGGAAATAGGCGTAATTACCTTTGTAAATATAGGCTGAGCCATGGTCGATTTCGAGCACGTTGTTGCATACTTTATCCAGGAAGTAGCGATCGTGCGTCACAACCAGCAACGTGGTATTCTGGGTGCTGAGGTAGTTTTCAAGCCACTCGACGGTCGCCAGATCCAGGTGGTTGGTAGGCTCGTCGAGCAATAGCAGGTCAGGCTCTTCGAGCAGCACCTTGGCGAGTGCCACGCGCTTGCGCTGCCCGCCCGACAGCGTTCCGAAGCGGGCGTCCACATCGTGAATGCCCAGCCGCCCCAAAATTTCCTTGGCTTTGGCCTCAAAATCCCAGGCTTTGAGCAAATCCATTTCTTCCAGTATGTCGGTCAGCGCCTCGTTATCGCCCGTCACCAGGGCGTGCTCGTAACGCTTCACAGCATTGGCCACCGGATTGGACGACGCAAAGATCACCTCCATCACCGGCAGTTCTTCGTCGAAATTGGGGCTCTGGTCGAGATAGCCCATCCTGATTTCCTTCCGAAGGTTGACCTCGCCGCTATCGGGCGTGGTTCGTCCGGCCAGGATGTTCATGAAGGTGGTTTTGCCAGTGCCGTTAGTGCCGATCAACGCCACTTTGTCGCCCCGGCTCATGCCGAAGGTGATGTTCTTGAAAAGCCATTTTTCTCCGTATGACTTAGAGATGTTTTCGGCGGATAGGTAATTCATGCAATCGGAAATTTCCTGCAAAGGTAAGGTTCCTTTGCGTCAAAACCGGAAATTAGGATAAAGGCGAAATTATTTGGAGAAAAATAGGTACTTTAGTGGTTCTTTTTCCTTTGAAGCTACGGGCATGGTATTTAGGCATCGTCCAGCAGAGATACAAGAGTACTGTTTTAACAAAATCCACAAACACAACATATGTCTTTTAAACATTGCATCGCCAGCCTAGTATTGCTGGTTGCCACACCGGTCTTTTCCCAAACTAAACCTGCAGATTACACCCAAAAAATTCCCGGAAGCGATCAGGTCTATGATATGGTAGCTATCCCGGCGGGCGAGTACATCATGGGCAGCCCGGCTTCGGAAGTGGGCCGACAGGACGATGAAGGTCCGCAGCATAAGGTCAAACTTGACGGATTCTGGATGGGAAAACATGAGGTAATTTGGGACATTTACGATCTTTATTCTTTTAAAAGCATGGAGGCCGAAATGGCCAACCGTTTCCCCGATCCCGATAAAAGTGTGTCCAAAACCGACGCCAGCAGCCGGCCGAGTCCGCCCTACGTGGACATGTCGTTCGGGATGGGTCGGGAAGGCTACCCGGCTATCAACATGACGCGCTATTCGGCTATTCTTTTTTGTAAATGGCTGTACGATAAAACCGGCGTTTTTTACCGCCTGCCCACCGAAGCTGAATGGGAATACGCGGCCCGTGCCGGTACCAAAACCGCTTACTCATTCGGCGACGACCCGGCCAAGCTGGGTGAATACGCCTGGTATAAAGATAACAGTGACGAAAGCTATAAGAAAATCGGCCTCAAAAAACCAAATCCCTGGGGCTTGTACGACATACACGGCAACGTAATGGAATGGACGTTCGACCAGTACTTGCCCGACTTTTACGCTAAGGAGGCAAAGGGCACTGCAATTAATCCGGTGGTACCCGTCACTGAGCTCTATCCCAACGCTGTGCGCGGCGGTTCCTGGGACGACGACGCGGCTATCGCCCGCTCAGCTGCCCGTACGCCCTCCGCACCCGGCTGGAAAATGCTCGATCCGCAGCTGCCCAAGAGCGAATGGTGGATGACCAGTGCCTCTTTTCTGGGAATGCGGCTGGTTCGACCGTTCAAAACGCCGAGCAAGGAAGAGATAAACGCGTATTATACCCCGGAATTGATCGAGGATTATTGAGTGCGAGACGTTGGACTTTGGATTTTAGACTTTTTGTTTCGGGAACCTAAACAAAAATTATTGTCAAATTATTCCGATCCAAAGCTAGTGCTCGTTTCGTGCAGGCAACTAAATTGCTCCAAATTCTTGGTACAAAAATCCAAAATCTAATTTCCAATATCCAATATCCAATATCTAAACTCAAAAACCAATCATGGAAAATCAAAAACGACGTGAATTTTTAAGGACCACAGGGCTCATTGCCGGCGGCATTGCGCTCAGTCCTTTATCTTCCTATGGCTTCAATAGCCAGGTGGACGATACCATTAAAATCGCCCTCATCGGCTGCGGTGGTCGCGGTACGGGTGCGGCGGCACAGGCACTCAGTACCAAGCAGAACGTGAAGCTGGTAGCGATGGCCGACGCCTTCCGCGACCGCCTTGACGGTGCTTACAATAGCCTTACGGCGAAAAAATATGCTGATGCCTCCGGGAAGGCGATCGATGGCAAGATGAAGGTGGATGTTCCCGACAGCCATAAGTTTGTGGGCTTTGAGGCCTACAAGGATGCCATTGCGTTGGCCGATGTCGTGATTCTGGCAACGCCTCCCGGCTTCCGGCCTTGGCATCTGGAAGAAGCAATCAAACAAAATAAGCACGTATTCTGTGAAAAACCAGTAGCGACCGATGCGCCCGGTATTCGTAAGGTGCTGGAAGTCGCCGAAATCGCCAAGAAGAAAAAATTGAATATCGTGACGGGCCTGCAGCGCCACTACCAACCCAACTACCGCGAGGCCATCAAGCGCATCCAGGATGGTGCGCTCGGCGACATCGTCGGCGGACAAGTGTACTGGATCAGCGGCGGCGTGTGGGTGAAGGACCGTCTGCCCAGCATGACCGAGATGGAGTACCAAATGCGCAACTGGTACTACTTCAACTGGCTGTGCGGCGACCACATCACCGAGCAGCATGTCCATAATATCGACGTCGCCAACTGGGTCAAGAACGATTATCCTGTCGAGATTCAGGGTACCGGTGGCCGCGAAGTGCGCGACGGCAAGAAATACGGCGAAATTTTCGACCACCACTGCATTGACCTGGTGTACGCCGATGGCACGACGATTTCGAGCCAGTGCCGCCACTACGAAGGTACGTACAGCCGGGTAGACGAGGCGTTTGTGGGCACCAAAGGTCGCATCGACAGCTTCGCTAACAATAACACCGTGCTGAAAGACTACAAGGGCAATGTGATGTACAAGCACGACAGCAAAGGCGACGGCAACCCCTATCAAATCGAGCACGACGAACTTTTCGACGCCGTAGCCAAAGGCGACTACAAGTTTGCCGACGCCGAGCGGACCGCCAAAAGTACCATGACCTCCATCATGGGCCGTATGGCGACTTACTCAGGCAAGCTAGTGAAGTGGGACGAAGCGCTCAATTCCGACATCAACCTTTTCCCTGATAAGCTCGCCTGGGACGCCATGCCCAAGGTACTGCCTGACAAGGAAGGCTTCTACCCGGTGGCCGTGCCCGGCAAAACGATTGCGGTGTAGCGGAAGGAAAAAGTTTATCCATAAAAAACGCGACGATGGCTACTGGCTGTCGTCGCGTTTTCATTTAGAAGTTCTTCCATTCCAACTTTTCACCTGCCTTTGTTTCGATCAACCACACCTTCACACCCGGAAATCGGCGGATTATTTTCTTACCCTTCTTGATTCCAGCCACGCTGAGAGCAGTCGCCAAAGCATCGGCCAGGGTGCCATTGAGCGCCACGACGGTCGTGCGCACGTGAAAGCGTAATCCGACGCCCGTTTTGGGGTTTACGATGTGGGAGTACCTCACGCCCTCGTGTTCGAGGTATCGGTAAGTGGCTCCCGACGTGGCAATGCCGGCTTTTGTTAAAGAAACTATCGTTGCGAGCGAATCGGTTATCGGGACGCCGGACCGCGGAATGCCGGACCGCAGATCTCCGGAGTTGATTTCCACATCCCAGCCCGACTTTCCCGGCGGCGGGTCGCCGAGTGTGAGGTCACCGCCCGCATCCAGCATGGACGATTTTATCCCAAATTCTCTAAGCACTTTCAACGCCACTTCGGCGGCGTAGCCTTTACCAATTCCTCCCAGGTCGAGCCGCATATTCGGGCGCGTCAGCCGGACGGATTGGTTGCGGCGGCATAATTTCACGAAACGGTAACCTACGGCCCGTTGGGCACCGGCAATTTCTTTATCGGTGGGGAAAGTATTGCGGCGCATGGCCCGTCGCCAGAGCTGCACCGCCGGACCGACCGTCACATCGAAAGCCCCGTTCGTACGGCGGCTTATTCTTTTTGAAAGAGCCAGAATATCGAATAGCGCGTCGCTTACCCTGATCCACGCCCCGCTCCCGGATGTGGCCGATAGACGGTTGATCTCGCTCCCGTCGCGGTAGTCACTCATGATTTCGTTGAGCGTATCGAGGCGGGCGAAAGCGTAGCGGGCGGCTTCGGCGGCAAGAGAATCGTCGTCGGCGTAGTACACCAGCCGAAACGGTGAACCCATCACACCTTTCGTAAACTCGTAGCGCTTCGATTGCCCAGAAGCGGATGTCGAACAGTAGAATAGTGCGAAAAGAATACTTATATTGAGCAGCAAACAGAAGCGGCCTGCTCTCTTTGCGTTCTTCCACCAACCAGTAGTTCGAGTGAAGCTCACCATTTATAACGCGTTGCTTATTTTCGCCATCGGAATGGCAGTCATACTCGTGGGCGCTTTCATGAAAATTCAGGATGTTGATAGCGGCACATATAATTACGTATTGCTGGGAGGTTTGGCATTGGAATTTGTGGGCACCGTGTGGTTCGTACTCAGCCTTTACCGCCGCCGAAAAAACAAAACCTAGCTACATTTGATTGGCCTTCTGCCGTAAATAGAAATCGACCAATACCAGCGCGGCCATCGCTTCTACGATCGGTACGGCGCGGGGTACCACGCAGGGGTCGTGTCGACCTTTTCCCTGTACGGTCGTGTTCTCCCCCGCTTCATCCACGCTTTCCTGATCCTGCATGATGGTCGCCACGGGCTTAAAGGCCACCCGGAAGTAGATATCCTCCCCATTGGAAATACCGCCCTGAATACCGCCCGAATGGTTGGTTCTGGTACGCATGCGGCCCGCTTCGTCGGTGTAGAAGGCGTCGTTATGAGCCGAACCGCGCATCTCAACGCCTGCGAAGCCACTGCCGTACTCAAAACCCTTTACGGCATTGATGCTAAGCATCGCTTTGCCCAACTCGGCGTGTAGCTTGTCAAACACGGGTTCGCCCAACCCCACCGGTACGCCCTGCACGACGCAGGACACGATACCGCCGATCGAATCGCCTTCCTTACGGATGCGGTCGATGTAGTCGAATACGCCTTGTGCCGTTTCGGGTTCAGGCCAGCGTACGGCGTTATTCTCTGCTTCGGCCAGGTCGAGCTGCTGATAGGCTTTTTCCAGCTTGATTTGCCCCACCTGCGATACGTACGCCCGCACGTTCACCCCTAATTTCTTTAGAATCATCTTGGCCACAGCGCCCGCCGCCACGCGCGCGGCCGTTTCGCGGGCCGAACTGCGCCCCCCCCCCGGTAGTCGCGGGTGCCGTACTTGGCCTGGTAGGTGTAGTCGGCGTGCGAGGGTCGGTATTGGGTGGCGATGTGCGCGTAATCTTTGCTACGCTGATCTTCGTTGCGGATGATGAGCGCGATGGGCGTTCCCGTCGTGCGGCCTTCAAACACACCCGACAGTACTTCGAACGTATCCGCCTCTTTGCGTTGGGTCGTGATGCGCGATTGTCCCGGCTTACGGCGGTCCAGTTCACTTTGGATAAAATCGAGGTCGAAGGCCACGCCCGCCGGGCAACCATCCAGCACCACGCCGATGCCCACGCCATGCGATTCACCAAAGGTGGCTATTTTAAATATTTTTCCGTAGGTACTACTCATGCGTGGTTATTTTCTAAAAATCCAAACCATAAGACCCAGCAACACGGCAATCACCAGGTTGGTCAGGTTTTGAATGATTCGCTGGTAATCAATATATTGATCGTTGGTATCCAAATCCTCGATATTATCGTAAATGGCGTTAGCGCCTTCGCCCGCTATCTGCACGGTGGGCATGTTCCGGCCCGCCACCTTAATGGTAGCCTCCGAACGCAGCGTATCGTAGCGTCCTTTGGCGGGGTCGAAGTACACCCACTGGAAAAACCGGCCAAGTGGATAGGTGCCGTTTTGTTTGGCGACGATAAAGTAATCGAAGGTCTTTCTACCGCTTACTTTGTCATAACTCCGCTGGACGGTCTGGCTCAATTCGGGCGGATAAAAATCGAAGGCCGGATTCTCGGGAACATCCGGTGCTGCAATCGTCGCCAGATTCCCTTCGCCCTCGATTGTGAAAAGATAGCGCAGGCTTTCGCCGGAGGGAAGTGCACGGCGGGTCAGTTTTTCGCGCAGGCGATACTGTCCCACGGCGATTTGGTCGCGGTGAGGATGGGGCGGTAACGGCCTGACCAGCACGCGCGTGGGGCTAGAATAGAATCGGGTCACCTTTTTTTGTTTCTTCTGTCCCTCCGGATTGGGTGTCATTAGCAGCATGTCAAGCCCTACCGCCGGAAAAGAGACCGTTTGTAGCGTAATAGGGAAAAACATGGCCTGGTACATTTGATACTCGGTATAGCTGCGCCCGCCAACCTGTACCTCCCGTTGAATTATTTCCTCGATTCCCACATTTTCCTCCCAACAGGTGGCGGGTCGAAGTTTCCTCAGAATGGCGCTCAGTTGCACATCGAGTTTATAGAATTCCATCTCGATGGGTGCGCTCTTTGCCACGTATAGGGCTAACCTTACCGAGAAGCCTTCCCGAACGTACACCGTTGGCTTTGAAACTTTTAGCGATAAAAAGATATCCCCGGCCGCCAATTCGGTCTCGTCAGAAACTATTTCCAGATTTTCGATTTCAGAATCAGTAGAAACAGAAGGTTGCTCGTTTTTCTTTATGGAAAACGTTATGGCATCCAGCCTAATCCTGAATTCGTCCACCGTCACGATCGAAGGCTTTATCTTCAATTCACCTTCCCTGAGCGCGTAATACGATTGGCTGATCGTTTGAATCAGCACTGGTTTGCCCGCTATCGAGCTGGTAGTAGTGGTAGCCGAAGCACTTCTTTTTTCCAATCCTGCCAAATCCGGGAACTGCACCGAAGGCCTGCGGGCACTGTTTTTTACGACAATAGATAGCAAGAATGGCTCACCCAGCGTAAAGCTTTTTTCACTTGCCTCTACGGTCACTTCCCGGCCGGATGGCTGCTGGCCGAAGACTGGAACAAAGAGCAGTAATAGCACTATCGAAACATATACTTTCATTCATTAGAGGCGTTGTACACTATGGATAGCAAATGCTTCGCTTGCACGACGTTCTGCTCCCATTCATCCTAAACCCCAAAACTAAGTAATACTATGGCCTCAATGTTGGAATACATCAAAATTATTCTGCAAAAAGTCAGTTTCGACCGCAGACTATTCGAAAAAGAACTCCGTAAAGCAATCCGCATGTTAATGCCGGACGAAGTGAAGCGATTGAAAATGTGGTGCTACGAACGCTTCAGCGCCGTGCATCAGCCGGTATTGGACAATTGCTTTCCGGCAGTCAAGCCTGCGCTCTAGTCCAAGCTTGAATCTTACGTTTTTTTAACGAAAGAAGGGCGGTCCCGATAGTATCGGGACCGCCCTTCTTTCGTGTTTAGATTTTGTTTACTTGTTCTTTTTGACGGCCGTGCCCGTTGCGACACCAGTGGCACCCGTATCGCTCGGATTGTTTGGATTGCTCGTAATTTGCAAAAATTCCATAGCCTGTTTGTTTTCAGGATCAATAGCTACCAATTTCTCATAGTATGTTTTGGCTTTAGCCATGTCCTTTACCGTAGATTGGTTGTAGTAGCCCAAGTAGCCATAAACCAGTTTCAGGTAGGGCGTAAAATTGGCGCCGGTTTGATCAGCTTCCGCCAAGGTTGCAAACTTCTCGTAATAAGGAGCCGAGATTCCTTTGTCAATGTTCTCCTGCCGATCGTAAGCGTTATACAGGGCACTGCCACGCCAGTAGTAGTTGTAAGGCCACTCGGGCAACTTAACCGTGCCTTTGGCAAAAGTAGAGTCAGCCTGCAGATAAAGACCCTTTTTAGCTTGTGACAGTCCTGCGCTATCTAGGGTGGCATACGCTTGGTCCATTTTAGCCATATCCTCAGCACTCATTGCTTTTCCGGCCGTGTCTGGAACCGTGATGTTAGAAGCACCCTGGAAATAAGACAAGCCCTGCTGGAAGTAGTCATTGGCTGAGGCGGTGGCAGTATCCAAGCCGATGCCTTTGGTGTAAGCTTGCGCAGCTTTCACATAATTTTTATTCTTATAATAACTATTAGCTATTTCCTTATAGGTCACGGCAGCATCGGCGTTACTCGTATCCATTTCGGCGCCTTTCATCAGATAATCCATACCTTGATCCGTGTACTCGCCCTCGGTAGCCATTTTATTGTAGGCACGTCCCAAGTACTTGAAGTCGTCAGAAATAACCTTTTCGGGCGCAATCTTGATAAACTCTTCAAGATTTTTGATGGAGTTATCCATGTCGTTGGTCTTGTAATACGACCAACCATACATCCGCTTGATAATATTATCGTCGAGCTTGCCATCTATCGTTTTCAGAAGTTCGAGCGAACGCGAATAATCGTCGGCCGCAAAGGCAAACTGCGCCGCCCGAAGTACCGTACGAGGATCTTTTGTGCCGCTTTTCTGCACGTAGGTGTCGTAGTTCGACGCCGCCAATTTGTACTGGCGCGCCAGGTAGTAAAGCTCAGCAAGATCTCGGTAAGCCGGCGCAAAATCAGGATTCTGCTCAATGGCTTTCTTGTAAAAATCCAGCGCCAGATTGTAGTTCTTACCTCGTAGATAAATCTGACCAATGCGGTTATTGGCTAGCGCCCAGTTGGGACGCGCCGTGAGTGCGTATTCGTAAGCGGTTACCGCTTTACCACCCTCATTTTGCTTGGACAGGATGTCGCCCTTTGTAATGTAAGCGTCGGCCAGTTTAGGATCGCGCTTGGTAGCTTC